>CALAED010000001.1 GCA_937891035.1 uncultured Thermomonosporaceae bacterium
GGCGGCCGGCGGCTTCGCCCTCGTCGTGGCCATCTCCTTCGGCTATCCGCTGCTGGTCGAGCCGGTCTTCAACTCCTTCACACCCATGCGGGCCGAGCCGCTGCGCTCGGAACTGCTGCGGATGGCCAGGGACGATGGCGTACAGGTGCGCAGCGTCCTGGTCGCCGACGCCTCGCGCCGGACGACCGCGCTCAACGCGTACGTCTCCGGTTTCGGCTCGACCCGGCGCATCGTCGTCTACGACACGCTGCTGCGCTCCGCGCCGCCCGGCGAGATCAAGTTGATCGTCGCGCACGAGCTCGGGCACGCCAAGCGGGGCGACGTGCTCTACGGCACGCTGCTTGGCGGGCTCGGGGTGGCGACCGGGGTGTGCGGCCTGTACCTGCTGACGACTTCCCCCAGGGTGCTGCGCCGGGCCGGGGTCCCCGCGGTGGCCGATCCGCGTGCGGTCGCGTTGGTGCTGGCCTTGGCGACGATCGGCGGTCAGCTCGCCGGCCCCGGGCAAAACCTCGTCAGCCGACGCATCGAGGCCCGCGCCGACGTGCACGCGCTGGACCTGACCCGTGATCCGCGTACGTTCATCCGCATGCAACGGGCGCTGAGCGTTCAGAACCTGTCCGACCTGCGGCCGCTCCCGATCGAATACATCCTGTGGGCGACCCACCCGACGGGGCCGGAGCGGATCGCCATGGCCCGCGCCTGGGCCCAGCGGCACGGCATGCCATCCTGATCACGTCATGTCGGAGAACATGTCAGAAGGCTCACCCCAAGAGCCGACCAAGACCCTGGTGGTGACCAACGACTTCCCGCCACGACCGGGCGGGATCCAGTCGTTCGTGCACAACCTGGTGATCCGCCGTCCACCGGGTTCGGTCGTGGTGTACGCCCCCGCCTGGAAGCGCGCGGCCGAGTTCGACGCCGCGCAGCCCTTCCCCGTCGTACGGCATCCGACCTCGCTGATGCTGCCCGAGCCGCGGGTGCTGCGGCGGGCTCGCGACATCATAGCCGCGGAGGGCTGCGACTCCGTGCTGTTCGGCGCGGCCGCGCCGCTCGGCCTGCTGACCCGGGCGCTGCGCGCATCCGGCGTCGAGCGCTTCGTCGCGCTCACCCACGGCCACGAGGCGGGCTGGGCCCGCCTGCCGCTGGCCGGTCGGCTGTTGCGTCGCATCGGCGACGACGTGGACGTGCTGACCTACCTGGGCGAATACACGCGGGCCGAGATGGCCAGGGCGCTGTCCGCGGCCGCGGTCGACCGGCTGGCGCGGCTGGCCCCGGGAGTCGACGAGACCGTCTTTCACGCCGGTGCCGGCGGCGACGAGGTACGAGCCCGGCTCGGGCTGGTTGACCGGCCCGTGGTCGTCTGCGTGTCCCGGCTGGTGCCCCGCAAGGGCCAAGACGTGCTCATCCGCGGCTGGCCGCTGGTGCTGCGCGCGGTGCCCGACGCCGCCTTGCTCCTGGTTGGGGGCGGTCCGTACCGGGCCACGCTGGAGAAACTGGCGGAGGCGACGGGGGCCGCCGGCTCCGTGCGGTTCACCGGCTCGGTGCCCTGGGAGCAACTGCCCGCGCACTATGCGGCCGGGGACGTGTTCGCCATGCCCTGCCGGACGCGGCGCCGCGGGCTCGACGTGGAGGGCCTCGGGATCGTCTACCTGGAGGCCTCGTCGACCGGGCTGCCGGTGATCGCCGGCGACTCGGGCGGCGCGCCCGACGCCGTGGTGGCCGGTGAGACGGGCCTCGTGGTGAACGGGCGGTCGGTGGCCGGCGTGGCCGACGCCGTGATCTCGCTGCTGCGGGATCGAGACCGGGCCGCGGCGATGGGCGAGAAGGGCAGGTCGTGGGTTGAGCGCGAGTGGCGCTGGGAGATCCAGGCCGACCGCCTCGGCGCCCTGCTCACCGGCTGAGCGAGGAGGCCCAAAGCCGGCCGCGCCGCTGGTCGCCGCCGGTGGGATCTGGGCGGTTGATCTGAGCGGCCCGGGCTGAACCGGCGTGCTGCATGGTGCGTATGCCCCGGTGACCTCGCTTGAGACGATGTTGGACCACATAGCGATGACTCATGGGTCATCGCGGAGGGGAAGGGTTCGTTGCGGCTTCGACGCGGTCGCCGGGCGGGTGAAGTCCTGGTGCTGGTGATTTCCTTGATCGCCACGAGCGGTGCGCTCTTTGTGATCCTCCAGCGCCCATCGACCAACCCGATCGGCAGAGCCTCCACGTTGTCCCAGTCGCAATGGGGTCCGGTCGAGGATCTCGACCGGATACTCCTGGTCAAGGTGCACCAGGCATCACTGTGGGAGAACCCGGTGGGCCTGCAGGCGCAGACGCGTGCCGGCAGCGCCCGGGTCAAGGAGGTCGGCCGGATCCTGGCGGCCGACCACGTGGAGCTGGACAGGAAAGACCTCGAAATCGCGGCCAAGCTCGGCATCCGGTTGCCCACCAAGCCGAACGCCGATCAGCAGGGCTGGATGACCGAGTTGGCCGGCCTGTCCGGGCCCGCCTTCGACAGGACCTTCGTGCTCCGGCTGCGCTTCGCGCACGGCGGGGTGTACTCCGCGATCGCCACCGTGCGCGCCAGCACCACCAACAGCCTCATCCGGCAGTTCGCCGACCACTGCCACGACGTCGTGCTCAAGCACATGCGCCTGCTGGAGAGCACCGGTCTGGTGAACTATCGGGAGACGCGGTGACCACCCGGCATCGGGTTACTTGGCGTACATGGCCTCGACCTCTGCCGCGTAGTCCCGGAGCACGACGTTCCGCTTGATCTTCAGGGACGGCGTCAGGTGGCCGGATTCCTCGGTGAGGTCCTCGCCGAGGATGCGGTACTTCTTGATCGACTCTGCCCGGGAGACGCTGGCGTTGGCGCTTTGCACGGCGGAGTCGATGGCGGCGATGACGTCGGCGTCCTCGCGGGCCTGGGCCACGGTCATGTCCTCAGGCTTGCCGTTCGCCTTGGCCCACGGTCCGATGCCCTCCGCGTCCAAGGTTATGAGGGCGCCGATGAAGGGCTTGCCGTCTCCCACCACGAGGCACTGGCTGACCAAGGCGTGGGCGCGGATCCTGTCTTCGAGTGGGGCGGGGGCGACGTTCTTGCCGGCGGCGGTGATGATGATCTCCTTCTTCCGGCCGGTGATCTTCAAGAACCCCTCATCGTCCAGGGAGCCGATGTCGCCGGTGTGGAACCAGCCGTCCTCAAGCGCCTCCTTGGTGGCCCCCTCGTTGTGCCAGTAGCCGCGCAGGACGTTGACACCCTTGACCATCACCTCGCCGTCGTCGGCGATGCGCACCGCGACGCCCGGGAGCGGCCGGCCGACCGTGCCGATCTTGATGCGGCTCGGCAGGTTCACGGTGGCCGGCGCGGTCGTCTCGGTCAGGCCATAGCCTTCGAGGATCGTGATGCCCACCCCACGGAAGAAGTGGCCGAGCCGCTCGCCGAGCGCGGACCCGCCGGCCACGGCGTACGTGACCTGGCCGCCGATGGCGGCCCGCAGCTTGCCGTAGACGAGCTTGTCGAACAGCAGGTGGCGGAGCCGGAGCGGCAGGCCGGGGCCGCCGGAGTCGAGGGCGCGGCTGTAGTCGACCGCGGTCGCGGCGGCGAGATGGAAGATCTTGCCTTTGCCCTCGGCCGTGGCCTTTTGCTCGGCGCCGTTGTAGACCTTCTCGAACACTCGCGGCACCGCGAGCAAGAACGTCGGCCGGAACGACGCGAGGTCGGGCACCACGTCCGTGATGTCCGCCGTGTGCCCAAGCGTGACTCTGGACTCCATGCACAACACCTGGATGAACCGGGCGAACACGTGCGCCAGCGGCAGGAAGAGCAGCGTGGAGCCGACGTCGAGCTCGACGACCTCGCGCAGCGCGCCCTCGTGGGCGTTCTGCGCGGTCCGCAGGAGGTTGCCGTGGGTGATCTCGCACCCCTTCGGCCGCCCCGTCGTGCCGGAGGTGTAGATGATCGTGGCGAGGTCGTCGAGGCCCAGCCCCGCCCGGCGTTCGGCGATCACGTCATCGCCGAGCCCCGCGCCCCGCTCGGTCAGCGTGGAGATGTCGCCGCGCTCGATGACCCATGTTTCGGTGTAGCCGGTCAGCCCCGCGCGGACCGACTCCAAGGTCGCCTCGTGCCGGTCGTTTTCCACGAACGCGGCCTTGGCGCCGGAGTCGCTGATGATCCACTCGATCTGCTCAGCGGAGGAGGTTTCATAGATCGGCACCGTGACGGCGCCGGCCGTCCAGATCGCGTAGTCGATGAGCGTCCACTCATATCTGGTCCGCGACATCAGGGCGACCCGGTCGCCCGCGCCGATGCCGGCGTCGGCCAGGCCCTTGGCCAGGCCGGCGACCTCGCCCCAGAACGTGGTCGCCGACACGGGCCGCCAGCCGTCGCCGTTCTTGCGCCGGAAGAGGACGCGATCGGGATGCTCGGCCGCGTGGCGCGCGGGGGCGTCGGTGAGGTTGGCGGTGTCGGGAAGTTCCACCATCACGGGAACGCTGGACTCACGCACGACTTCTCCTCTTGAACGCGGCGACCATATTTCGGACGGACGCTACCGCGTTCGGCTACCGATGGGTAGTCATTGGGCTATTACGCCATTTCGCAATCCGCGCCATCCGAGTCTACGAAACCGTACGCTTGACCTGGGCAACCGGGGTAATTGGGGAGCCGGAGCCCGCACAACGGGGTAAACCGGGGGTAGGGATGCTGGAGATCATCGCGCTGGATGCCGCCGATGCCCGCGCGGCCGCCGACGGCGGCGCCGATCGGCTCGAGGTCGTCGCCGACATCGCCGCCGACGGGCTCACCCCGGATCCCGTCGTGGTGACGGAGATCCGCGCCGCCACCGACCTGCCGCTGCGCGTCATGCTACGGGCCAACGCCCGGTTCGGCGCGTCGACGCCCGAGATCGGGCGGTTGTGCCGCGCGGCCGAGGCGCTGGCCGAGGCGGGCGCCGACGGCTTCGTGTTCGGTTTTCTCGACGACGACGGGCACGTCGACATCGCGGCCACGGGCAAGCTCGTCCACGTCATCGCCCCGCTCCCATGGACCTTCCATCGGGCCGTCGACCACGCGGCCGATCCCGTCCAGGCGTGGCGGGCGGTACGGGACCTGGCGCCGGATGCCGTCCTCACGGCCGGGTCGCCGCGCGGCGTGGACGCCGGTGTCGAGATGCTGGTCCGGCGGGCGGCCGAGACGCCCGGTCTGGTGCTGGCCGGTGGTGGGCTGCGCCGCAAGCACGTGGCCTTGCTCGCCGCGGCGGGCGTGGGCGCCTTTCACGTCGGGAGCGGCGTCCGGACCGACGGCTCGTGGGAGCGCCCGGTCAGCGCCGGCCTGGTCCGCGAATGGCGCGGCCTCGTCGCCGCTGCCGGTTAGCGAGGCCGGCGGAGCCGGCGAGCGAATAGATGACGGAACAGGCCGGTTAATGTGGTGAATTATGCGAGTTCACGTGGTGAGTGATGTCCACGGCCGGGTGGACGCCCTCGCCAAGGCCGGCGACGGCGCGGACGCTTTGATCTGCCTCGGCGATCTCATCCTCTTCGTCGACTACGCCGACCATCGGCAGGGCATTTTCGCCGAGCTCTTCGGTCCCGAGAACGCGGGGATCTTCATCTCGCTGCGCACCCAGCGGCGGTTCGACGAGGCGCGGCGGTTCTCCCAACGGCTGTGGAGCTCACTCGAAGGTGACGCGTGGTCGCACATCGAGCGGGCCGTGCGCCGCCAGTACGCCGATCTGTTCGCCGCCATGCCGGTCCCGGCGTACCTCACCTACGGCAACGTCGACATCCCGGCCATGTGGGGGGAGCACCTGCGTGCCGGGCACCGCGTGCTGGACGGCGAGACCGTGGAGATCGGCGGGCTCACCTTCGGTTTCGTCGGCGGCGGGCTGCGCACGGAGTACCGGACCCCCTACGAGATCGACGACGACGCCTACGCGGCGAAGGTGGCCGCCGTCGGGGCCGTCGACGTCCTGTGCTGTCACATCCCGCCCGCCGTCCCCGAATTGCTGTACGACACGGTGGCGCGCCGCTTCGAGCGGGGGAGCGAGGCCGTCCTGGCCACGATCCGCGAAACGCAGCCGCGCTATGTGTTGTTCGGGCACGTGCATCAGCCGCTGATCGGACGCGCACGCATCGGTCGCACCGAGTGCGTCAACGTTGGGCATTTCCGTGCCAAGGGCGAGCCGTACGTGCTGCACTGCTGACGATCGTGCTGAAGCGAGCCGCCGAAAATGGATACGCTCCGCCGTGGGCATGGAGTACGGAGGTAAGCGCCGATGGCGGACCGCACGAGTTCCAGCATCACGATCAACTCCGGCAAGTCCGCGGTCATGACCGCCATCGCCGACTTCGCCGCGTACCCGACATGGGCGGAGGGGGTCACGTCGGCAGAGGTCTTGTCCACCGGCGCCGACGACCGGGCCGACCGCGTCAAGATCACCCTCGAGGCCGGGCCGATCAAAGACAGCTACGTGCTTGCCTACACCTGGGACGGCGATGACGCCGTCCAGTGGGATCTCGCTGAGCGCGGGAAGGTCGTCACCGGCATGTCCGGGTCATACCGGCTGGCCGCCGGCGTCGGCGCCGGCACCGACGTGACCTACGAACTCGCCGTGGACGTGGCGATGCCGATGCTCGGGCTGCTCAAGCGCAGGGCGGAAAAGATGATCATCGAGGCCGCCCTCAAAGGGCTCAAGCGCCACGTCGAGCGCTGACCGGCGATCACCGATGTCCACAATGTCCGATCTTCGGGCGATGCCCCCGGTCGCCCTGACCGCCTATGGCCACGCCGGCTCGGGCCCGCACAAGCCCTGGACAGACCCGGGGTCGGCCCGCGGCCGTCCACTTAGGACATCGGGTAGACAGAACGGTACGGTTCCACGCCGGACGACAAGGTAGATGATGTTCTCATGACCGATCAGCCAGGGTACGTCCTCGAAGAGGCGGCCAAGCTCTTCGAAACGTTGCGGCGGATGCGCTCCACCGGGAGACCGGCGCCCGACGACGTGTGGGCGGAGGCCACTCGGGATCCGGCGCCGGGCTTGGCCACCGGCGCGCCGGAGTGCCGCTACTGCCCGATCTGCCGGACCATCGCGGCCGCCCGCCATTCCGGGCCCGATGTGGCCGATCACATGACCCACGCCGGTCTGGCGCTGATCGCCGCGTTCCGCGAGACGGTGGCGGCCTACCAGCGGACCCGGCCGCCGCGTCGCGAGACCGATGACGATACGGCCGGCGTCGGCTGAGTTCGAAGACGGCCCGTGCCAAAGAGCCGGCCGGCCGCGTGGACCTGGTGTGAGGGCGCGCCCGGGTGGCCGCGCGGACGCGAGGAGGGCATGTTCATGGCGCTGACCATCGGCGTGGACGTCGGTGGCACCAAGGTGGCCGCCGGGGTGGTCGACGACTGTGGGCAGATCATCGAGAAGGTCCGGCGCCGCACGCCGTCGACCAGCCCGCAGGAGACGGCCGAGGTCATCGTCGAGGTCGTCGACCTGCTCAAGGGCAAGTTCGAAGACATCGAGGCGGTCGGCCTCGGCGCGGCCGGGTTCGTCGACGAGACCAGGGCCGTCGTGCAGTTCGCCCCCAACCTCGCCTGGCGCCAAGAGCCACTCAAAAAGGACGTCGAGGCGCGGGTCGGCCTGCCGGTCATCGTCGAGAACGACGCCAACGCCACGGCCTGGGGCGAGGCGAAGTTCGGCGCCGGCCGCGGCGAGGACTACCTGATCCTCGTCGCCCTCGGCACCGGCATCGGCGGCGGGATCATCATCGGCGGCGAGCTGTACCGCGGCAGGTTCGGCATCGGCGGCGAGTTCGGCCACTATCGCGTGGTGCCCGACGGCCGCCGCTGCGGCTGCGGCAACCGGGGATGCTGGGAGCAGTACGCGAGCGGCAACGCCCTCGTCCTCGAAGCGCGTGAGTTCGCCCGGGTGGCGCCGGCCATGGCCGGCCGCCTGCTCGAACTCGGTGGCGGCCGGCCCGAGGGCATCAGCGGTCCCGAGGTGACCCAGGCCGCCAGGGAGGGCGACCAGGCCGCGCTCGAGTGCTTCCGCACGGTCGCCGGGTGGGTGGGACAGGGCCTCGCCGACCTCGCCGCCGTCCTCGACCCCGGCGCGTTCGTCATCGGCGGCGGACTGTCGGCGGCGGGCGACCTGCTGCTCGAGCCGGTGCGGGTGGCCTACGAGCGCGCCCTGACCGGCCACGGCCACCGGCCGGTCGCGGACATCCGCATCGCCGAGCTGGGCCCGGACGCGGGCATCGTCGGCGCCGCCGATCTCGCCAGGATGTGAGCCCCAGGTGCCGCGGATCCGGCTGCTCAGCTACAACCTGAGGTCGCTGCGCGGCGACCGGAACGCGCTGGTCCGGACCATCCGCGGGCTGCGGCCGGACATCGCCTGCCTCCAAGAGGTGCCGCGGTTCTTCGGTCGGCGCGAGAAGATCGGCGGCCTGGCCCAGCGGTGCGGTCTGGATGTGGCGGCGGGCCGGCGGACCGCCGGGCTGGCCATCCTCACCGGTCCGGCCGTACGGGTTTTGCACCGCGAATACCGGCTGCTGACTCGGGTGCCCAGGCTGCACCGCCGGGCGGTCGCGCTGACCGTCGTCGAGATCGGCGGAGCCCGGCTGGTGGCGGCCAGCACACACCTCGATCTCCGCGACGGTCCGCGCCTCGCGCACGCCGGGCAGGTGCTGTCGGTGGTCGGCCGGCTGCGCCTCGCCTACGACGCGCCCGCCGTCCTCGCCGGCGATATCAATGAGCCGCCGGGCGGCGCGGCCTGGACGCTGCTCGCCCGGCCGTTCCCGGACGCGCACGCGATCGCGCCGGCGGGGGACGCGGCCACGTTCTCCGCCGCCGACCCGCGACGGCGCATCGACGGCGTGTTCGCCGATCCCCAGATCCGCGTGCTCGGCTGCGGGGTGCCGGCCGAGCCCGGCCACAGCGGGGACTACGCGCTCGCCACCGACCATCGGCCCGTCCTCGCCGAGCTTGAGCTCGCCGGATAGGTGCGTGCCCGGGCAAAAAGCACCGATGCGTCCGTACGAAGAGCCAAAAACAGGCATATTGC
>CALAED010000002.1 GCA_937891035.1 uncultured Thermomonosporaceae bacterium
CGTGCAGGCCCCACGGGTTGGGTCGCTTGCCGCCCACGTCGTGTATCTGCCCGTTGGAGTTGCCGCGGTACCAAGCGATCTCGCCGAGCTGTCCGTAGCGCGGGCCGGTGGCACCGGCGCGACATGCGTGCTCCCACTCGGCCTCGGTCGGTAGCCGGTACCCGTCAGCGGAGGCGTCCCACTTGATACCTTCGCCGTCCGGATGGAGGCGATACGCGGGCGTCAAGCCCTCCAGGCGGGACAAGGCGTTGCAGAATCGGACCGCGTCCCACCAAGAAACGCCCTCAACGGGCAACTGGTCGCCCTCCGCGGTGCTCGGCCGCTGGCCCGTGACCTGTGCATACAGCGCCTGGGTGATCGGGAACACCGCGAGCTGGTAGGGCTCAAGGTCGACCGTCCAGCTGCGCTGTGTCCGCCGATCCGAAAGCCTCACCCGCCCCCGCGAGATGGCGATCATCTCGTTGCCCGTTCCCGCACCCATCGGCAGGTCATCCTACCGACATGTCCTGGGTGATCGCCTGACCTGTCGTATCCATCCAGGACGAGCAAGGTCCGTTCCGGCCAGGTGTGGGCAGGGAGTGGAACTTCGCGGCTGGGCCGAGGCCCTGCGGGGGGTGGAGCCGCCGGAGCTACTGGGGAGCCACGCCGACGTCCGGCCGCGGTGCATGACGTTCGTAGGATGGCCGCGTGTCGAGCGAGTTTGGCGGGCTGCCGAAGGCGGAGTTCGGTTATCCGGGGCCGCTCCGGGACAGGCTCGTGGCGGCGATCCTCGCGGGCGCCAAGACCGCGACGACCAGCTTGCTGGTCGATTATGAGCGTGAAGGGGCGCCGTTGCCGGAGCCCGGGGCGCGGTCGGTTGTGGTCGACTCGGCGGACCGGCCGGTGGCCGTCATCGAGGTGACGCGGGTCCGCATCGCGCCGTTGAAAGACGTGGATCCGGCCCACGTAACCGCTGAGGGCGAGGGCGACGCGACCATGGCCGAGTGGCGGGCCGCCCATGAGAGGTTCTGGCGGAGCGGCGCCCGCGCCGTCGACGACAACACCATGGTGGTGCTGGAACGCTTCCGCCTCGTCGCTCGCGTTGATGAAACGGGGCTGGTCAACCGAAACCGGGATATGTAGCATCCAGATATGCGGATGAGTGAAGGGGTCGAGTGGGCTGTCCACAGCTGCCTGATCCTCGCGTGGGTCGAGGACCGGGGTCCGGTGCCGACCGCGCGGCTCGCCAGCCGCTACGACCTGCCGGCTCCCTACTTGAACAAGCAGTTGCAGGCGCTTGGCAGGGCGGGCATCGTGACCTCCATTCCCGGGCCGAAGGGCGGCTTCCGGCTCGCCCGCCGGCCCGAGCGCATCACCATGATGGACATCGTGGCCGCGATCGAGGGCCCAGACGAGGCGTTCCGCTGCACCGAGATCCGGCAGCGCGGGTCGGCGGGCGACATCACGATGCGGGCGTTGCGCCGGCCATGTTCGGTCGCCAGCGCGATGCGCACCGCCGAGCTCGCCTGGCGCCGGGCGCTGGCGGCGCAGACGCTCGCCGACGTGATGACCGAGACCGAACGCCAACTTCCCGAGGCGGGCGATCGGGTCCGCCGCTGGTTCGACCGATCCTGAGCTGAGGCCCACCGCCGTGGGGCGATGGCATTGAAGGAGACAGATTCTGGATGTCTAATATCCTGATTGCTGGTGGTGGGTTCGCCGGGGTGTGGAGCGCGGCGGCCGCCGCCCGGGTGCGTCGAGAGCAGGGCGCCGACTTCTCGATCACCCTGGTCGACCCAGGTGACGACCTGGTCATCCGCCCTCGGCTGTACGAACCAAACCCCGAGCGGATGCGGGTGCCGCTGGCGCGCATCCTCGACCCCATCGGGGTGGCCCTTCTTCCCGGCACCGTGACGGACGTGGACCCTGAGCGGCGGCGGGCCACCATCGCCCACCGCTCCGGCGAGCTGATCAAGCTGCCGTACGACCGGCTGGTGGTCGCCACCGGCAGCAGCCTGGTCAGGCCGGTCCTGCCCGGCGCCGATCACCTCCACGACGTGGACACCATCGAGGCCGCGCGGGCGCTGGACGCCCATATCAAGGGGCTGCCCGACCGGCCGGCGGTGCCCGGCCGCTACACCGCGGTCGTCGTGGGCGCCGGCTTCACCGGCCTTGAGGTCGCCACCGAGCTCGTCTCGCGGCTGCGTGCCGTCGCGGAGGCCCGCGGCGCGGCGGACGAGGTCCGCGTCGTGCTCGTCGAGCGCGCGGACGAGGTCGGGCCGGACCTCGGTCCCGGCCCGCGGCCGGTGATCCTGCGGGCGCTGGACGACCTCGGCGTCGAACGGCGGCTCGGCGTGACCCCCGAGTCCATCGAGCCGTCCGGCCTGACGCTGTCCGACGGCTCCACGGTGCCGGCACTGAGCATCGTGTGGACGGCGGGCATGCGGGCGAGCGCGCTGACCAATTCGATCCCGGGCAGCCTCGACCGGCTCGGCCGCCTCAAGGTGGACGAATATCTGCAGGTCATCGGGGCTCCCGGCGTCTACGCGGCCGGTGACACCGCGGCCGCTCCGGCCGACCCCGAAGGCGGGCATGACGTCATGCAGTCGTGCCAGCACGCCGGTCCGCTTGGCAAGTTCGCCGGCCACAACGTGGCCGCCGACCTGCTGGGGCTTGAGCGGGCCCGATTCGCGGCGCCGCCGTACGTCACCTGCCTGGACCTCGGGCCCGCGGGCGCCGTCTTCACCACCGGCTTCGAGCGGACCGTCCGGCTGACCGGCGAGGAAGGCAAGCGGCGCAAGCGCACCATCAACCAAAAGTGGATCTATCCGCCCGCCGACGACGCCGCCGAATTGCTGCCCCGCGCCGACCATCAGCTCGTCAATCCGATGCTGCGCCCGGAGAACGCGCGCAGCACCGCAGACTCCGTCGCCTGATTCGACAACCAGCCCTCGAGCCTCCGTGACCATGAGGAGCGCAGCAATGAGCGAGAGCCAAGAGCCCCCGGGAGCGGCACCCACACCCATCCGCAAGGTCGCCGGCGCCAGTCTGGTCGGCACCACCATCGAGTTCTACGACTTCTTCATCTACGGGACCGCGGCGGCACTCGTATTCCCCAAAGTCTTCTTCCCGACGGTCACCCCGTTCATCGGCACCCTGCTGTCGTTCGGGAGCTTCGGCGCCGGGTTCATCGCCCGTCCACTCGGCGGCATCATCTTCGGGCACTTCGGCGACCGCATCGGCCGCAAGAAGATGCTGATCTTCTCGTTGCTCCTCATGGGTCTTTCCACGGCGGCGGTCGGCGCGCTGCCCGGCTACGCGACCCTGGGCGTGCTCGCGCCCATCCTCCTCGTCACGCTGCGGTTGCTGCAGGGCATCGCCCTGGGCGGTGAGTGGGGCGGCGCCGTGCTGCTGGCCGTCGAGCACGCCCCGGCACACCGGCGCGGGTTCTACGGCAGCTGGGCGCAGGCGGGCACCTCGCTGGGCGTGGTGCTGTCCACCGGCTCGTTCATGCTGGTCTCGCTGCTGCCCTCCGACCAGTTCCTCACCATCGGCTGGCGCCTCCCGTTCCTGGCCAGCCTTCTCATGGTGGCGATCGGGCTGTGGGTACGGCTCAAGGTCGCCGAAAGCCCCGCGTTCGAGATCGTCAGGGAGCGGCGGACGACCGCGCGCACGCCGATTCTGGAGGTCCTGCGCCGCCACCCCAAGCAGGTCCTGCTGGTCGCCGGCGCGTTCATGTCGCAGAGCACGGTCGGCTACATCTGCATCGTCTACCTGGTCTCGTACGGCACCACCACCGTGGGGGCGTCCCGGACCGCGGTGCTCATGATCGTCATGGCCACCTCGGTGCTCGGCGGCATGGTCAACGTCGCCTGCGGTGCGCTATCGGACCGCTATGGCCGCAAGCGCGTCTATCTCACCGGCGTCGCCATCATGGGAATCTCGATCTTCCCCGCGTTGGCGCTGTACAGCACCGGGACCATCGCGCTGATGGCGCTCGGGCAGGTGGTCGTCCAGGGGCTGGGATTGTGCATCTCGTCCGGGGCGACCGCGGCGATGTTCTCGGAGATGTTCGGCACGCGTCTGCGCTACACCGGGGCGTCGCTCGGCTATCAGCTCGCCGGCGTCTTTGGGGCGGCGGCCAGCCCGGCCGTCGCCGCATCCCTGCTGGAGTCGACCGGCACGGTCTACGCGATCGCCGGCTACGTCGCGGGGATCGCCCTGGTGTCGTTCATCGCCGTCACGATGATCCCGGAGTCGCGCGGCAGGGACATCATCGAGGCCGAACCGGCGCCGGCGAAAGCGCTCGCCGCCTGAACCGCGCGGCGGCCGCCCCGTCCGTTCCGGCGCTCAAGGTGTGAGGAGAACGTCCATGCGCAACGAGGGCCTCGGGTCGTGGCCCGCCCGCCGGGCGCGCAGGTCCCCGGACCGCGTCGCGCTGATCTACCAGGGGCGTACGGTGACCTACCGACGCCTGCACCTGCGGGTCCTCCGGCTCGCGCACAACCTGCGCGAGCTGGGGGTCCGCCGCGGCGACCGGGTCGCCTACCTGGGCCCCAACCACCCGTCATTCCTGGAGGCGTTCTTCGCCACCGGACTGCTGGGCGGCGTCTTCGTCCCCCTCAACACCCGGCTGACCGCCGCGGAGATCGACTATCAGGTCGCCGACTCCGCCGCCTCGGCCCTGCTCCACACCCCGTCGCACGACGCGCTCGTGCGGAGCCTGACCGCCGGCCCGCGCGTGCTGCTGTCGGTGGTCGAGCCGCCCGAGCCGCCCGAGCCTTCGTACGAGCCGATCGACGAACCGGTCGCCCTCGACGATACGTGCATGATCATGTACACGTCGGGGACGACCGGCCGGCCCAAGGGCGCGATGCTCACCCACGGGGGCGTCACCTGGAACTCGGTCGACGTCATGATCGACCAGGATCTGACCGCCGCCGATGTGGCGCTGGCGGCCGCCCCACTGTTCCACACCGCGGGGCTCAACATGGTGGCGCTGCCCATGCTGCTCAAGGGCGGCACCTGTGTGGTGGTTCCCGCCTTCGATCCCGAGGAGACTCTCGACCTCATCGAACGGCACCAGATCACGACCATGTTCGGCGTCCCCACCATGTTCGAGCAGGTCGCGCGGTCGCGCCGGTGGGCGGACGCCGACCTGTCGTCGCTGCGGCTGCTCACCTGCGGCGGCGCCCCGGTGCCGCCGTCGCTCATCGCCGCGTACGCCGACCGTGGACTGGCCCTCGTCCAGGGGTACGGTCTCACGGAAGCGGGTCCGGCGGCGTCGTTCCTCGATCCCGGCAGCGCCGCGGCCAAGGCCGGTTCGGCCGGCACGCCGCACTTTTTCACCGACGTCCGCGTCGCCGGGCCCGACCACGCTGAGACGCCGCCCGGCGAGATCGGCGAGATCCTCGTCAAGGGCCCGCACGTCATGTCCGGCTACTGGGGCCTGCCGGCGGAGACCGCGCGGGCGTTCGCCGACGGCTGGCTGCGCACCGGCGATGCGGCACGCCGCGACGAGGACGGCCACGTCTACGTCGTCGACCGCGTCAAAGACATGATCATCTCGGGCGGGGAGAACATCTATCCGGCCGAGGTCGAGCAAGTGATCATGGCTGAGCCGGATGTCGTGGACTGTGCCGTCATCGGCGTGCCGGACGACACCTGGGGCGAGGTCGGCCGCGCGATCGTGGTGCCGCGTCCCGGCTCAGAGCTCACCGAGGCCGGCCTGCTCGCCGCCCTCGACGGCCGGCTCGCTCGATACAAGATCCCCAAATCGGTCGTCTTGGCCGACGTCATCCCGCGCAACCCCACCGGGAAGAGCCGCAAAGACCGGCTCCGCGAGGCCTATGGCGGCGTCACCCCGGGTCGACGAGCCTAGGGTCGGTCATCGCGAAGGCCGCCTTGAGATCGCGGGCGGTCTGTTCCAGATGGGCGCCCATCGCCTCCGCGGCGCCCTTGGCGTCCTTGGCGGTGATACGTTCCAAAATCGCCGCGTGCTGCTCGATGACGTCCTCGACGGTGCCGCCCCTGGCGAGGTGACCGCCCAGGCTGCGCATCCGGCCGGCCCGTAGTGGCGCTTCGAGGGCCTCGATCAAAAAGCTCAGCATCTGGTTGCCGGCACCCACCGCCAGGCTCTCGTGGAAATGGATGTCGGCCTCGTGAAAGGTGGGGATGTCGTCGCCGGCGGCGCGCATCGCGGCCAGCGCCATCTCCATGGCGGAGAGCGCGGCCCGGCCCGCGTGGGTGGCGGCGAGCGCGGCGATGTGCACCTCGAGCGCACGCCGCACGTCGAGCAGATCCATCAGGCTGCGCGGATCGCGGCGTACGGCAGCCGTGAAGAAATCGCCGATGGGGCCGGCGTTGGGATGGGCGACCACCGGGCGCCGGCCCTGGCGGATGACGACCAGGCCGCGAGCCTGCAGTGCCTTGGTCGCCTCGCGCACGGTCAGCCGGCTCACCCCGAGCTGGGCGGCGAGGTCTGACTCGGACGGCAGCTCGCTACCCGGCTCGAACTCGCCGAAGACGAGATCTTCGAGTCGCTGAACGACGGCGGCGGTGACGCTGCGCGAACCGCGGGACGCGCGTCGATCGGTAACCGGCCGGGACGGATTGCGCACGGCTTAAGGATGGACCACGTCAGCGCATGACGCAACGAATCATCAGATGAGTTCCCGCCCCGGTGAAGTGGCCTGATGGGTGCTTTCACTGCCATAAAGCCGCCACCGTATGCAATCCGTGGTCTCTCGGACGTAGTTGGGACTTGTCCACATATCTGATAGCTGGGACGCTACGGCTGATACCAGGGCACGGAGACCCCGCGGTCCGCGCCCACTGTTGAGGGGAGGACCCCGTGACAGGAGTTCCGCTCCGGCGGCTACGGGCAGCCTCGATCGCCGTCGCCATGTCATTGATCGTCACCGCGTGCGGTGGCGGCGGGGGAGACGAGGACTCCTCGGGCTCGTCCGGAGGAGCCGGCGGCGGCGACACCGGCGCGACGATCACGATGTGGACGCGCGCGGCGACGCAGTTCGCGTCCCAGCGGCTCGTCAACGCCTACAACGCCGCGCACAAGAACAAGGTGAAGTTGACCGTCATCCCGACGGACAACTACCAGCCGCGCATCGCCGCCGCGGCCGGCGCCCGGCAGCTGCCCGACGTGTTCGCGGCTGACGTGATCTACGTGCCCAACTACACGTCGCAGGGCCTGTTCGCGGACATCACCGACCGGATCAACCAGCTCCCGTTCAAAAACAGCCTGGCCCAGTCGCACATGAAGCTCGGCACGCACGAAGGCAAGATGTACACGCTGCCGCACACACTCGACCTGTCGGTGCTCTTCTGGAACAAGGAGCTCTACGAGAAGGCCGGCCTCGATCCGGAAAAGGGCCCCAAGACGCTGAGGGAGTTCGCCCGGCACGCCACGACCATCCAAGAGAGGCTGGGCGGCGACGGCAAGATCCACGGCACGTTCTTCGGCGGCAACTGCCCCGGCTGCTACGTCTTCACCTTCTGGCCGTCGGTCTGGGCCGCGGGCGGCCAGGTGATGAACCAGGACGGCACGCAGGCGATGCTGGACCGGCCGCCGATGATCGACGTGTTCAAGATCTGGCGCGGCCTGTTCGAGAACGGCGTGGTCGGCCCGGCCGCCAAGACCGAGGGGGGCCCGACCTGGACCGGCGTCTTCCCCAAGGGCACGATCGGGGTGATGCCGATGCCGTCGACGACCCTCGGCATGATGCCCAAGGACATGGACATCGGCGTGACCCCGATCCCAGGGCCTGACGGCGGCGAGTCGACCTTCGTCGGCGGCGACTCGATCGGCGTCTCGGCGACGGCCAAGAACCCCGACGCCGCGTGGCACTTCATCTCCTGGTCGGTCTCCGACGCCGCCCAGGTCGAGGTCGTGGCCAAGAACAAGGACATCGTGTCCCGTACCGACCTGGCCAGCAACAAGTACAGCGCGGGCGACCCCCGGGTCGTGCTGATCAACAACCTGGTGGCCAAGGGCGTGACGCCGTTCGCGCCGAAGTTCGGCCAGACCTACAACGACCCGCAGGGGCCGTGGCTGCGGCTGGCGCGCGATGCGATGTTCGGCAACGCCGCGAACCTGCCGGCCGACAACGCGAACGTCAACAAGTCGCTCCAGCAGCAATGACCGTTTCCCCGTCGGGCGCGTGCCCGGCGGGGAACCGAGATCTTTCCTTCTGGAGGTGAGATGCGCCTTACGGCCGCACCGGCGCGGCACCCGCGCGGGCCGGGCACCGCCGGGCGGGCCGCTTCGGGGCGGGCATGGTGGCGTACGGGAGCGGCCAAGGGCTGGGCCTACGCGGCGCCGACCGCCGTGGTCGTGGGCCTGCTCTTCCTCGCGCCGCTGGTCCTCGTGGTGTGGATGTCGCTGAACGACTGGCCGCTGCTGGGCGATCCCGAGCTGAACGCACCGGAGAACTACACCAAGATCACCGAGGATCCGCTGTTCGTCGACGCCGTGTGGTTCACCCTGAAGTACACGGCCATCGTCACGGTCGTGCTGTCGGCCGCCGCGATGGGTCTTGCGCTGCTGGTCCAGGAGCGGCGGCGCGGCGTCGGCTTCTTCCGGTCGGCGTACTTCCTGCCGGGCGCGGTCGGTTTCGCCGCCGCGTCGCTGCTGTTCTATGGCTTCTACAACAACGACTTCGGCCCCCTCGACACGATCCTGCGGGCGCTGCACATCACCGACGAGCCGGTGAACTGGATCGGCACCCCCAACATGGCGCTGTTCTCGACGATCGCGCTGGTCATCTGGCGGTTCGCCGGCTTCAACATGCTGATCTTGCTGACCGGCCTGCAGTCGATCCCGCTCGAGGTGTACGAGGCGGCGCGCGTCGACGGCGCGAGCAGGTGGCAGTCGTTCCGGCACATCACGCTGCCGCTGCTGCGCCCGACCATCGCGCTCATGCTCATCCTCAGCATCACCGGTTCGCTGCTGGCCTTCGACCAGTTCTTCATCCTCACCAACGGCGGCCCGGACAACAGCACCACCAGCATCGTCATGGTCGTCTACCGCAACGCGTTC
>CALAED010000003.1 GCA_937891035.1 uncultured Thermomonosporaceae bacterium
GAAGTCTCAGGGGAGTGGCTGCCGGCCGCCGTACTTGATCCCACGGCGAAGCTACCCGGCCGCCGGGCCTGAATCATCGATCGACGGATAGGGCAATGATTTTTCCAGCAACTCAAGAGGGACGGCGCCGTTTCCGTGCAGGCCGGACCCGGCGCCGCCATGAGCCGCTGCTTTCGTCGGGATTTGGTGCTGGGCATCCAGTGGGTGGCCCCTCTGTTTACTCGGAATGCGATCATTAAGGAGCTTGCGATATGGGAACAATGGAGAATTCGGCACCGACACCTACCGGTGTCCCGTTCCTCAATGTCTTTGATCCGGCGTTCGACTTCACCGCGCCCGAGGTGATGTCGGCCCAAGCGAAGAGTTGGTATGCGGACAGCCCGATCGGTCGGCTCGTCCTGCGCTACGCCGAGGCTCAGGAGCTCCTTCGGGATCGGAGGCTGGACCACAACGGCCGGGGCTACATGGAGCAAAGCGGTGTCTTCGAGGGACCGATCTATGATTGGTTTGTGCCCATGATCGTCAATAACGATGGGGAGGATCACCGTCGGCTGCGGGGGCTGGTGGGCAAGGCTTTCACGCCGCGCATGATCAATCAGATACGGCCTTTCGTTCGGGCTGAGGCCGAGCGCATGGCGGAAGAGATGGCGGCATCGGCCGAGGAGTGCGAGTTCGTCGATAGCTTCGCGGACCCGTTGCCGCTCGCGGTCATGTGTAAGCTCCTCGGCGTGCCGATCGAGGACTATGACACATTTCGCGTATGGACCAACGATATTGGCCTTGTCTTCAGTATGGTCCACGGTGGCGATATCGTCGGGCGTGTGGAGAAAGCCGTCATCGGGCTGAACGACTACGTCGCCTCGCTCATTGCGGACAAGGCAAAGGCCCCCGGCGATGATCTCATTTCCGTGCTGGTCACCGCGCAGCAAGCTGAAGGTCAGGTCAGCGCGGCCGAATTGCGGAATCTCCTTGTCACGCTGGTGTTCGCCGCCCACGATACCACTTGCCATCAGCTTTCCAATGCCATGGTCATCTTTGCTGAGCACCCTGAGCAATGGAACCTGCTGGCCGAACGCCCCGAGCTGGCGGCGCAGGCGGTCGAGGAGATCATACGATGGTCGCCATCGACGCCAATCATTTACCGGTGCGCGGCCGAGGACTTCGACTACCAGGGCCTGCACATCGAGAAGGGCACTTTCATCACGATGTGCGTGCAAACCGCGCAGCGAGATCCGCGCGTCTTCACAAATGGTGACTCGTTCGACATCACGTCCACCAGCAAGGTGCCTCCTCTTTTGTTCGGCGCGGGTCCGCACTTCTGCCTGGGTGCTCCACTCGCTCGTACCGAAATCGGCGAGGCGCTGCCGGCGCTTGCCAAGCGGTTGGGTCCCCCCTCCATTGCCGGGCCCGTCAGTTGGCGACCGCCGACCGGTATCCATGGCCCGAACAAGCTTCCACTTCGCTTTGGTGACCGTGGGCGATAAAGAGGCTCAAACCACCGGATCGCGGTTTGGAGCACGAAAGTGATGGTAATTCCCCTAATCGGCCTCGGCTGTAGACGACACCGTCGGCCAGCTGCGTTCAGGCGCAGTTGCTGTTCGACTCAGTGCTGGAGCAGGCTGCCTGCTTCCATGAGCGCGAAGTAGATCCCGAGCTGTTGGGGGCCGAGCGCCTGAACGCTGTTCGCGCCGGCATCGGAGGGAGGGGCGATCATTTCCCTGAGAGTACATGTTTCAAATCAAAAGCAATGTGTTGTTCGTCACTCCACCATAAGGTGCGCTTCGCCGTCAAAGTAGACTGAATTGTAATTCAACTTCGAAGCATATGAGAGAATGGTGATCATGAAGGCAGTGCGTTACCACTCCTACGGCGCCAGTGACGTCCTCGTCTACGAAGAGGCAGAGCGTCCGGAGGCAGGTGAGGGCCAGGTTCTGGTGCGGGTGGCCGGCGCTGCGTTCAATCCCGTGGACGCTTCAATCCGTGCGGGCTACCTGCAGGAGGTATTCCAGCTGACGCTCCCGCACATACCGTGCTACGACGTGGCCGGTCTCATCACTGAGGTCGGTGAGGGTGTGAGCGGCTGGCGGGTGGGGGACGCGGTGGTGGCGTTCCTGCCCATCGCCTCGCCTGGCGCCGCCGCCGAGTACGTCGCCGTGCCGGCCGAGGCACTGGCGGCCGCTCCCCGTAAGGGCGAACTGGCCGACGCCGCGGCATTGCCCTCGGTTGGGCTGACCGCCTGGCAGGCGCTGTTCGAGCACGCCGGCTTGAAGTCGGACCAAAGCCTGCTGATCAATGGCGCGGGCGGCGCGGTGGGCGGCTACGCCGTCCAGCTCGCGGCGCAGGCCGGTGCCGTCGTTACCGCGACCGCCAGCGCGCGCAGCCACGACCGCATCCACTCCTACGGCGCCAGCCGGATCATCGACTACACCGCCACCCCCGTTCGGGAGGCAATGGCCGGACAGCGGTTCGATGTCGTCCTGAACCTGGCGTACATCCCGGAGGAGATCGCGCAGCTGGTGGATCTGGTCGCCGACAGCGGAGCCTTCGTCAACACCGTCCCCCCCACCCCGGAGGATGCGGAGCGTGGGGTACGGATGCTGCAGGTCTTCGCGCGCAGCGACGCCGACCAGCTCGCCGGGCTGGTCAACAGGGTGGACACCGGGGACCTGAAGATCGATGTGGCCCAGCGTCGGCCGTTGGCCGAGCTGCCCGCCGTGCACGATGAGGCCGCCACCGGACGGCTGCCCGGCAAGACGGTCGTGACCGCCTGACCTGTGCGACCCCAGGGGCGGAACCGCCCCGCCCCTGGGCACATCTTCAGCGCGATGCCCATGGCGCATATCGCACTCATGGCGCATATCGCAACAAACTCAAGGAGTATCCTTCGATGCCTTCGACGTTGCATTCGGAAGCCGTGGCCTCGACTCTGAACCGACTGCTGGCCGCCGAGGAACGGCAGGATCTAGAGGCGGCCTTTGCGGATGCCGGCATAGACGTGGCCGGCGATTTTCCCATAGAACTGAGCGCCGCCGACCTAGCGGAACGCACGAAAGATATCATCATGTCGGTATCCAGGGAGGGCGGGCAACTGCTGTACCTGTTTACCCGGGCCGTCAAGGCACGATCCGTGGTGGAGTTTGGTACCTCTTTCGGGATCTCGACGCTCTATTTGGCAGCTGCGGTGCGTGACAATGGCGGCGGACAGGTGATCACGACCGAGTTGCAATCGGACAAGGCACGTCGCGCCCGCGAGAATTTCGCCGCAGCCGGCCTCGGCGACCTCATTGACCTGCGACTAGGCGACGCACGGGAGACGCTGCGAGAACTACCCGGGACGGTCGATCTGCTGCTTCTGGACGGGTGGCCCAACCTCCGGCTGCCGATCCTCAACCTCGTGCAGCCCCGGTTGCGCCCCGGCGCCTTGGTGATTGTCGATGACATCGACCTCGACATCGGCCGCGACTTCAATCAAGGTTTCCTCGACCACATCAATGATCCAGCAAACGGATACCTCTCAGTACGGCTCCCGGTCCACATGGGAGTCCAGATGTGTCTCAAGCTCGGCTGAACGCCGGCCGACGGCTCACAACCATCTGCACCGGCCCTTGCTTGCCTCGCATGGCACTTATTGATGTACATCAGAGTTCTTGGCCCACTGTCGATTCACCACGGCAAAGTCGAGATGATGCTCTCGGCGCAGCAGCCGTCCACCGTGCTCGCGCTTTTGCTGCTCAATAATGTACGGGTGGTGCCTGTCTCGGAACTGATAGACGAGATATGGAAAGAGGCCCCGCCCAAGACTGCGCGAACGGCGCTACGGACCTATGTCTGCCACCTGCGAAAGAAGCTGAGTCAAACTACCGGACGCACATTGGCTGAGGTGGCTGAGACCACGCTGCAGACGGTACAGAATGGGTACCGGTTCGTCGCCGAACCTGAGCAGTTCGATCTGGACCTCTACCACCGGCTCCAACGGGCCGGAACCAAAGCCGTGATTGCCGGCGATTTTCGCTCGGCCGCCCAGTGCTTCCACCAGGCCCTGCGCCTGTGGCGCGGTCCCGCGGTGGCCGATGTTGAACTAGGCACAAGAATCCGGGCCGAAGTCGCCGCCCTGGAACAGTCCAGAATGACGATGCAAGACTACCGTATCGAATTGGAGCTACGGTTGGGCCGCCATCGCGAGATTCTCAGCGAACTCGCGGTCTTGACCGCACGCAATGACTTCCATGAGAATTTGCACGCCCAGTATATGATCGCGCTGTACCGATCAGGATATCGCGTCCGTGCATTGGAAGCCTTCCACAAAATACGGCACAACATGCTCCATGAGCTCGGGCTTGAGCCTTCGCTTAGACTAAGAAAGTGCCACCAGGCGGTGCTGACTTTGGATCCAGCCCTTGATGATGCGGAGGTGGTGCCGCTACCACAACGGTCGCCGGCGAATCTTCCAGAGATACCGGCGCTGGGGGGTTCGTTCTAAGCACGTTCTTTCGTCCCTTGGCCGGCAGCTTTTGGGCGGTGCTCGACTTTCGGTTCACCGAGACGTCGTCGCGGTAGCCGCCACTACGGCCGCGAGCAGAGTCTCCACGCTATCGTCGGCCATGCGCTCCGCGCGCTCCCGGGAGATCGCCTCATCGATATAGGTGAAGTTGCAGGAAAGTTGGTCGTGGCTGGTGCTTACTGACACCGCGAAATAGCCGACCACCGAGATGCCACCTACGAATTGCGCCCCTGACAATCGCCACGCGCCCTGTGTGCTGGGAAAGTCAAACCGTCCGATGTTGGAGACAAAGAAATTAAATGAGCCGTGCTCCTCTATATACCGCACAAAGGGCTCACTGTCGGCGACACCGGCCGGTCCCTGGCGAGCGAGGACGCCGAACACTGAATATTGCTCGCCGTCTTGTCTGCGCTCTGCGATATCGCGATTGATGAATCGAGCCATGGACCACAGCTTGTCCGGCTGGTAGCGGACCACGGAATGTACCGCTGACACGTAGCAGCCGACCTCGTCCTCGGACACCGGCTGGTCGAGCTCATCCCGGAACGTGACCGGAGAGCCAACCGCGAAATGCGTGGGCGGCGGAGCCCCGGCGTCACGGGCCACGGCACAGGCCACCGCCGCGGCCAACACGCCGTGCATTGTGACGCCTTCCCGCTTGCATGCCAGGGTGAGATTCTCGAGCTCGTCACTGCTGAGGAACCGGTGGAGCAACCGAGTTCGCCGGTTGTTGAACGGTACGAAGAGATCGGCCTCAAGCCGACCCACACCGCCGACCGTGTCGGGCTCGTCCTCGCCCGCCGGATCCTTGCCGGGCAGTACGCCGGACTTTTCGCGATGGCGCGCCGGGATGAGAGCTTCTACAGGGAGCGGGACAGGTCCATTCGCGACGCGCACGTCGGGTGCCGGCGGCTCGGCGGCAAGCCGCACCCAGTGTCGCAGCAGCGCCAGCGCTGTCGTCCCGTCCGCGATGCAGTGCGCGACGGTGATGACCAGATCGTTGATCTGCCCCGGCTGCCTGATGACGACGGCGCGAGCCAGCGGACCAGTTCGCCAATCGAGCGAGACTGCGAGCTCGTGACCGTCCACCTCGCGTACCCATCGCGCATCGTCGGATTGGGTTAGGCCGACCTCACGCAGTGGGATCGGGTTGTCCGTCGGGATGAATCGCGGTTCGGTGTCGGACGACTCCTGCGCTATGGCCAAGCGCAGCAGCGGATGCTGGGCTTGTAGCGCGCGGAGTGCGTTTCGCAGCGCCTCTGTGGACAGCTCACCGCTAATGCGGACACGAGCGCTGACATTGAGTGTGGAGAGCTGATCGATGATCCAATACCAGCGTTCTATCGGGCTCAACGCCCGGGTCGTATCTGCCTGCCCGTCAGGGGTGCTCAGCATCCGGGGGGACGGGGTATTCATATTAGGTAATCCCAATCACTATGCGTTATCGCTTGAGTTGTGCGGCGGCATCATCGGCGAACATCCATGGAGAAAACGCAAGAATTCGTGAGTCGACACCTTCTCGCTAAGGTAGCCGGGCTCTCCCCGGAATGTCTAGCTAACGGCAAGTGATATGAATCACGATTTACTGTTCTCTGGGATTTTGTTCACATTTTACTGATTTTCAAGCGCGATGTGCTGACATTTTATCTATCCCGTCGATTGTGTCCTGGCTGGCCTCCACCGAGCGAATCGACGGACGGAGGCTGGCGCACCACCTAGGACCTTTGATAGGCGGCACCTGATTTCGAATGAGATGAGGCCGGCTCCGGGAGCGGAATCGGCCGAGATCTGAGAGAGATCGAGGCCGGCCCGGTGATGAGCCCGGTGGGCCTCATCGCCAGCTTTGACATCTCAGTAGCCAGGAGGAATGTCACCATGGCCGACTCGACGGTCACCGAGCCCTCTCCCCCTCTCATCCACCTCGACCCAATGGGCACCGATCGCCATGGCGAGGCGGCCCGGATGCGCGAACTCGGCCCGGTGGTCCGTGCTGTGCTCCCTGGTGACGTCCAGATGTGGGTGGTCACGGACTATGCCCTGCTCGCCGACCTCGCCGCCGACCCGAGGGTGGGTCGAGACTGGCGCAACTGGCACGCCCTGCAACGCGGCGAGATTCCCGGTGACTGGCCGTTGCTCAGCATGATCAGGCTCAATAACGCGATGGCCCGCGACGGTGCGGAGCACCGACGGCTGCGTCGCCCACTGATCCGCACGTTCACCCGTAGCCGGGTTGAGCGGCTACAGCCGCGGATCAAGCAGATCGTGACCACGCTGCTGGACGATCTGCCCGATCAGGTCGGAGAAGACGGCTCCGTCGATCTACGAAGGCACTACGCCTACCCGTTCCCCATGCAGGTGATCTGCGAACTCATCGGCGTACCCGAAGCGTGGTGGCCCAAGTTCCGCGAACTC
Organism: uncultured Thermomonosporaceae bacterium; assembly: GCA_937891035.1. Lineage (GTDB taxonomy): Bacteria > Actinomycetota > Actinomycetes > Streptosporangiales > Streptosporangiaceae > CALAED01. The sequence goes on from CALAED010000003.1 coordinate 6,914, forward strand.
ATTGACACCGTCGTACGCGCCGACACGACCGCCGAGGAGTTCGTCGCTACTCAGCAGGAGCGGCACGACCTGTGGCAACGGCTCATCGCCATGCGGCGCGTCGAACCGGCCGACGACCTGACCAGCGCGCTGCTCGCCATCAACGACGAGGACGACGGTGATGCGCTCACCGACGAAGAACTCGAAGACACCCTCTGGATGCTCATCGGTGCCGGCCACGAGACCTCGATCAGCCTGATCGTCAACGCGACGCGGGCGCTGCTCACCCACCCGGACCAGTTGGCCCTCGTCCGCGCCGGCGACACCGATATGTGGGACAGGGTGATTGAGGAGACCCTGCGCTGGGATGCTCCGGTCGGCAACTTCCCGGCCAGGTTCCCCGTCGAGGACATCACCGTGGCCGGCGTGACCATCCCCAAGGGCGATGCCATCCTGGCTCCCTGGAGCGGAGTCAACCGCGACCCAGCGCAGTTCGGTGAGGACGCCGACCGGTTCGACATCACCCGGACGTCCCAGAAGCACTTGGCGTTCGGCGGTGGCCCGCACGTCTGCATCGGGCCTCGCCTAGCTCGGCTCGAGGCGGCGATCGCTCTGCCCGAGTTGTTCGCCCGCTACCCAGACCTCCGGCTCGCCGTCGACCCCGCCGAGCTGACCGCGGTGCCGTCATTGTTTTCCAACTCGGTGCGGAGCCTGCCGGTATACCTCGGCCGGCCAAGAGGCTAAATCCCGCGACCTGTGCGCACCCCACCCGCACGTTGATCGGTGGTTGCGTCGGCTGTGCGCCGACGACAACCACCGATCAAGCAACACGCCCGCTACGTGCCCGCGGATTTTCCAGAGGCGTCGGGTGGGATGTTGTGATTGAGGCGGAAGATGTTTTCTGGGTCGTAGATGGCTTTGAGCTCGGCCAGGCGTTGGTAGTCCTTGGCGTCATATGCGGAGCGCACGTACTCGGCGTCGTTCTCGCCGTTCATAAAGTTCAGGGCTCGGCTTCCGGTGCTCCACGGCTCGATCGCCTCGAATATGCCTTTGTGCGCGGGCCGGACTTCGGTGATATCGGCACGCTCCAACCGGGACACCACGTTGAGTGCGTAACGCGCGTCACGGTTGCCGACGGCGTTGCCAACGGCGGGGGGATGGGCAAGCCTGCCGCCGAGGTGACGCAGTTCGACGACATGCGGCACCGGCGCGTGGGGGCCGGCCAGGTCGAATATGGCGCGCACAGCGGCGGCGTCGAGTTCGCCCAGCATGGCGGTACCGGACTCGAAGGTCCCCGGGATGGGGGGGTCGTTGTGGATGGACCCGGCTTCGGTGTAGGCCAGTTCACCAAGGGTGTCGAGGAAGGGGCCGACCGCGCGCAACGGCGCAACCAGGTGCTCCCCGACCCCGAGATCATCTGCGGCGTAGGCGATTCGGACATGGACGACGTACCGGCCACGCAACGGCTCCGGAAGTGCCGGAACGTCCGGGAAGGAGATCATCGCGACCGAAGAGCTCATCTCGTCGGGCATAGTGGCCGTCCACTGCAAGTAGGCGTCGAAGACCTCGGTGACCAATTCGGCGGCGAAGAACAGTCCGCCGCCATAGAGGGTGGTGACCGGCACGAGGCCGATCTCCATTCCGGTCACCACGCCGAAGTTGTCCCGGCCGCCGCGCAATGCCCAGAACAGGTCTGGGTCGGAGTCCTCGGACACGTGCCGCAACCGGCCGTCCGCAGTGACGACGTCGAGGCCGCGCACGTAGTCGGCGGCGTATCCATAGCGTCGCGACAGTAGCCCCAGCCCGCCGGCGAGGGTATAAGAGACCGCGCCAATGCCGGGGGCTGAGCCCGACAGCGGTGCCAACCCGGCCGGCGCCGCCTCATGGATCACCTGGTCCCAGCGCATCCCAGCCGCTATCCACGCGGTGCTCTCTTGAGCATTTACCCGAATACCCTGTATCCGGGATGTGTTGATCAGCACTCCGCCCTCGGCTGCGACGGCGGCCAGCGCGTGCCCGGTGCCCTGCACCGCCACCGGAAGCCCGTGACTGCTCGCGAACGCGACCGCCGCCATGACGTCAGCAGGTCCGGCTGCGCCCACCACCAGGTCGGGCCGATGCCAACGGGTG
>CALAED010000004.1 GCA_937891035.1 uncultured Thermomonosporaceae bacterium
GGCGTGCGCCGAGCCGTAGTAGGCATGGAGCCCAGAGACTTCGATCCGCTTGGCCATGAGTAGCTGGTACTCCAATCGGGCGTCGCTCACCGACCGCCCGTCACCGTGCGACCGGTCGACGCCGACGGGCGATGCACCGGGACCGCGGGTTGGGCGGCATGACGACCATGATCAGCGGTGGCGGGGTGTTGTTGATCGACGTGGACGCCGAGAAGGGAGACAGGCAACGGTGCGGTCTCGCGGTTGGCGATGGCCGACAGCACGCCCGTGATGATTCCCGCCAAAACGCTAGGCAACACCACAAAGCAGATCGCCCGCCGGGCCCGGCACGCCCTACGGCCGCCACCGAACAAGCGCGCGCTTACTTAGTTTCCGTACATGACATCCGCACGCCAACGGACAAAACCCAGCGCCTCGTACATACGTACCGCCGGGAGGTTTTCATCATCGACATACAGCATCGCGGTGGCGAGCCCGATCGAACGCAGATGGCCGAGCCCGGCGAGGGTCAGCGTCCGGCCGAGACCACGGCCCCGCTCCGCCGGGTCGATGCCGACGACGTACACCTCGCCGACGCCGTCCTCGTGCACCTTCGTCCAATGGAAGCCGATGAGCCTGCCGTGCTCCCCGTCGCCCTCGTCCGCGCGCTGCGCGGTCTGTTCGGCCAGGAAGAAGCCGGTCGGATCGAACCACGGCGCCCGCTCGCGAGCGAGCAGGTCATCGAGTGTCCAGCGGCCCTGCTCGGGATGGTCGGCGAACGCCCGCCGGTTCAGCTCGAGCCACGCGTTCTCGTCGCGCCCCGGCTCGAAGGCGCGTAGCCGTACGCCGGGCGGCGGCGCGGCGGCGGGCAGCGGGTCGGCGAGGGACCGGCGCAGCTGCCACAGGATGCGCAGGCGGACCCAGCCGAGCGCGGCGGCCAGCGCCGCGGCCGCGGGCAGGTCGCCGTGCGCCCACACCCGCGGCCACCCGCCATCGGGGTCGCGTAGCGCCATGGCGAGCGCCCGGCCGACGCCGCGCCGGCGTCGATCGGGATGAACGACGAACTCAGCCGAGCCGGCGTCGTCTCGGTAGGCGTAACCGGCGAGTTCGCCGCCGACGCGGGCGAGGAGGCCAGGGCGGCCCGCTCGCAGGGCCAGCATGGTCTGCTCGGACAGCGGGTGCACGCCGTCGGCGGCGGCCGCCGCCGCGACCAGCGCCAGCACTTCGGCAATTTCGCCTGTGGCCGGCCGGTCCCGCACGACGACCCGCGGCTCACTCATGATCACCACTGTAACGTCGAGTGGGCCCACGCTCCGGGTTCGCCCACCCGGGTTCGCCCACCCGGGTTCGCTCCGGGCCCGCGCTCGGGTTCGCGGTCACGACCTGCGGCCGACGACCTCCTCCGCCTCTCCGGGGCGATGGTCGGGCACGAACCGGTAGCCGACGTTGCGTACGGTCCCGATCAGCGATTCGTACTCCGCGCCCAGCTTGGCGCGCAACCGCCGGACGTGCACGTCTACGGTCCGGGTGCCGCCGAAGTAGTCGTAGCCCCAGACCTCTTGGAGCAGTTGCGCGCGGGTGAAGACCCGGCCGGGGTGCTGGGCGAGGTACTTCAGCAACTCGAACTCCTTGAAGGTGAGGTCGAGCACCCGGCCGCGCAGCCGTGCGGTGTAGGTGGCCTCGTCGATCGTCAGGTCGCCCGCGCGAATCTCGCCTGGCACCTCATCGGTCTCGCCCACCGCGATCCGGCCGATGGCCAGTCGCAACCTGGCCTCCACTTCGGCGGGCCCGGAGCTTTGCAGCAGCAGATCGTCGACGCCCCATTCCGCGCTGATCGCGGCGAGCCCCCCCTCGGTGAGGATCGCGATCAGCGGGCAGTCGAGGCCGGTCGTCCGCAGCAGCCTGGTCAGGCTCTTGGCCTGGACGAGGTCGCGGCGCGCGTCGACGAGCACCGCGTCGGCCGGTGGCGCGTCGATGAGCGCGGAGCCCTCGGCGGGCGCGACGCGAACGGAGTGCAACAACAATCCCAACGCCGGGAGCACCTCGTCAGACGGCTCAAGCGCGTTGGTCAGCAACAGCAGACTGCTCAAGCGACCGCCTCCTCGCCCCAAAAATAGATAGGGGACCCGGGGGCGACGTCGCCCGAGTCCCTATTAAAAGCATATCCGACCAGCCGAAAGAGGCAATGGCCCGGGCTCTTGGCGGGATTCATGTGCTCCGTTGGCGATCCATTGGGTTTCCATGGGGCGGGCCGCGCGTTGCTGAACTGGCATTACTGGTCATACTTGCCCGTATGGCGAAAGGCACGATCCGCTACTGGGCCGCAGCGCGCGAGGCCGCCGGCGTGGGCCAAGAGCCCTACGACGCGAGCACGCTGGCCGACGCGCTCGCGGCGGCGCGTGCCCGGCGCGGTGATGAGTTCGCCCGGGTCGTACGGCGCAGTTCCTTCCTCGTCGACGGACAGCCTGTGGGCACCCGCGACCATGCCGGCATCGCGCTGCCGGAC
>CALAED010000005.1 GCA_937891035.1 uncultured Thermomonosporaceae bacterium
CAGCACGAGGCGCTGATCAACCTGGCGTTCGCCGGACGCGGGATCAGCATCCTGTGCCCTTACGACGTGGACGGCCTCGACCCGGCCGTGGTGGACGACGCCAAGATCACGCACCCCGTCCTGCGCCGCGCCGGCCGCGAGGAGCCGAGCCCGGCCTTCGCCCCCGAGGCCATCTTCGACACCTACAACGAGCCGTTCCCAGCCCCCAACCCGGATTCCGGCGCCATGGCGGTGCTGGAGTTCACCATCGCCGACCTCGTCAAAATCCGTCAGGCGGCGGCCGAGCAGGCCGCCGGACACGCCATGCCGCGCGATCGCGTTGAGGCCATCGAAATGGTCGTCAACGAGCTGGCCGTCAACTCCGTCCGCCACGGCGGCGGGACGGGGACGCTGCGGCTGTGGGCCGAAGACGGACTGTTCATTTGTGAGATCGCCGACAAAGGTCACCTCACCGACCCGCTCGCCGGCCGCCGGCACGTCGGGCTCAGCGCCAAAGGAGAACGCGGGCTCCTCATCGCGCACTATTGGAGCGATCTACTGCGCCTGCACACCTCGCCCGGCGGGACCGTCATCCGGGCGTATTTCACCCTGGCTCCCGTGGCCCCCGCGCCGCGCGGGCATCCGCTCACGACGTCGCGACCGCCGTGATCTCGCGGTGGCCGAGGCATACTGCCCCAGGGAGACCGCTGGTGAGAGCGGAGGCCAAGGGGCTCCTAGGAGACCACCGCGAGACCACCCGCGTGTAGCCAGGCAGTTCAAACACAGCGCGGCCGCGAAGCTTTGGTCGCTCGGGTGGCGCCGACGGGGGCGCGGCGGCACCCGAGCTGGGGATGACTCTAACGGGTCCCGCGCAAGAGATTCGCGGTGGGGTGTCCTAGCTTGCCGAGACCCGGGCTTCCCGCGGCGATGGGCCCCTCGTCGCTGGCGGGCCTGGCGACCCGCAAGAGCGCCCAGACCGTGGTGGCGCCGTCCTCGCGGCGTACCCCCCAGCAGTCGGCGAGCGACTCGACGATGCTGAGCCCGCGGCCGCCGAGGGAGGACAGGGTGGGCTGGCGACGGCGCGGCTCGGTCGCGGCGCCGCCGTCACTCACCGAGACCTCGATCACGTCGCCGTGGCGATTCCACGCGACGCGCACCTCACCGGAGGGGAGCGGCCTGGCGTGCCGCAGCGCGTTGCTGAGGAGCTCGCTGACGATGACGGCCGCGTCAGTGACCGTGGACTGGGCGATGCCGGCGGAGAGTAGCTGCGTGCACAGACGCTTTCGCGCCGCCGCGACGCTCGACGGTGTGTGCGGCAGCATCACTACGCTCGACGCCCTCACCTCCCCCGGGAGTCCTTGCACTTCACGGCTCCCGTCACACTCCTGTTACGACCGAAATGCCCAGTAAGGTCAGTCTGGAAACCAAAGCAGGGGAATCGGGCCCCGACACCCGGTGTAATCACCCTGGCAAACAAGCCATCAACCCCTAAAGCGGCTGGTACCACTCTTCGTCCCCACAAAGCCTTGTATCAATGGGACATATCTCCACTGGGACACGGACTTACGCTTTCCAACCAATGTTTCGTTCGTCACATTCCGTAGAAGACGCGATCAGTGCGCTTGCGGAAGCACGAGGCGCATGCACGTGCCGCCACACGTGCGCGAGACAGCGGTGATGTCGGCTCCCTGGGCCACGGCCAGCGTCTTGACGATGTAGAGGCCCAACCCGATGCCGCCGAACCGGCGCCGGTCACCCGCCTCGCCCTGGACGAACCGCTCGAAGATCCGCTCATGATCGCCGGGAGCGATGCCCACGCCCTCGTCCAGTACGGTCACGACCAACTGCTCCCCCTCGGCGCGGGCGCGGACCGTCACCGTGCCGCCGTCAGGCGAATACTTGATCGCGTTCTCCAGCAGCTGCCCGACGATGATGTCGGTGGCCATCGCGTCGCCGCGCGCGGCCGGCAGGTCATCGGAGAGATCGAGTTCGACGACGTGCCGCTCGGACAGCGACCGGAACGCCAGGACGGCGGCCCGCAGCAGCCCCGCCACGTCGAACCGCCCGATGGTGACCGGCAGCTCGTCCGCCCCCGCCCGGGACCCGAGCAGCAGGTTTTCCACCAGCCGGCCCAGCGAGCGCGCCCGCTCGGCGATCGTCTCCACCGCCTGCCTGCGCTCGGCGTCGCCCAGCTTGTCCCACCGGTCGACCAGCATGCTGGCGAACCCCTGGACGACGGTGATCGGCGTCCGCAGCTCATGGCTCGTCGTCGCGAGGAACAGGTCCTTGGCCTCTTCGAGCGCCTTGTTCGCCGTCACGTCGCGGAAGTCGACGACGAGCTCGTCCGTCTCGTCGATCTCGGCGCACAGCACGTCGATCCAGGTGCCCGACTCCAGCTGATGACTGACCACCCCGCCGCCCGGCCCGGGCGCGGGCTGGGGAAAGGGGAGCTCGCGGCCGATCGCCGCGGCCGGCGCGATCCCGGTGATCTGGTGCGCGGCCGGGTTCCATTGCCGGACGATCCCGTCCCGGTCGAGCACAGCGATGCCGTCCGCGCTCGCGTCGATGACGGCCCGTTCGTGCGCCCGCTGGCGCACCACCCCGGCGTAGGCCACAGCGTTTCCGACCACCACCCCGGCGTGCCCGGCGAGCAGCTCGAGCAGCTCGAGCTCGATGTGGCCGGCGTTGTTCCCGGAGAACAAGGCGTACAGCGCCCCATACGGCCGGTTATGGAGGTTGGACACTCCCACCGCGATCGTGTGCAGCCCGGGCAGCGCCGAGTCCCAGATCAGATCGCCGAGGCGCCGGGCACCGCTCGCGAGCATGATCGTCTTGCCGGAGCGCATCAGCTCGCCGACCAGGCTGGTGCGCAGTGCCGCCGCGGTGTCGCGCAGGTGCTCGGGCAGTCCGCTGAGGCTGACCAGCCGAAGCGTGTCGGTGGCCTCCTCGATACGGACGAACGCGGCCGCGTCGGCCCCGGTCAGTTCGATCAGCGCCGCGGTGATCCGGTCGAGCACCGCGGCCAGGTCGAGTTCCGCGTTGATGTCGGCGATCACGTCGTTAAGCCGGCGGACGAGACGCGCCCGCTCGGCGACATGGTGTTGGGCGACCTGGTCCTCGCCGACCGGGTGATAGACGCCGACCCAGCCGGCCGGCGCGCCGTCCTGGTCGCGCAGCACGCTGGTGTCGATCCGTACGTCGATCAGCCTGCCGTCACGATGAAGACGGCGGGTGGCGATGGAGACGTGGCCACCCGCCCGCACCCGCTCGAGCACCGCGTGATGCTCGGCCTGCAGCTCGTCCGGCACGATCGGCGCCGGCTTGCCGACGACCTCGGCGGCGGACCAGCCGAACATGCGCTCCGCCGCCGGGTTCCAGACCGTCACGGCGAAGTCGGGGTCGACGGCCACGATCGCGTCGGCGGCGCACTCCACCACCGCCCGGACCGTCGCCTGGTGAACGTCCCGAGCGTCCGGCGCAACCTGAACGTCCTGACGCACACAGGTCATCGTGCCATCGGAAACCCAACCGCATGCGGTCAAGAACCGGCTCTTGCCTGGGAACTTTTACACTGACTAAAACGATCACACAGAAGATTTCGCCGGGTCAGGCGACCGGGCCCCGACCGTTCCGATGACGTAGGCGGCCAGTCCCGCGATCACGAAGGACAGCAAGGACGCGCTCATCCAAGTAGCCGGGGTGAAGTGCAGCCGGCCTTGTAGGTCGATCCAAAAGTCCGTCCAGCGCCCCGCGTCGCCCGGATTGATCAACTGGTATACGACGAAGCCGGCCCCCCACGCGGTGATCATCCCCCACCGAGAGGGCGCGGCCGCCGAGACGTTCCAGTCCCTGCCCCGCCCGAGCACGAAGAAGTCGACCGCGAGCACGCCGAGCATCGGCACGAACACCGACCCGATCAGGCCAAGGAACCCGAAGTAGTTGTCGATGTTGAGTACCAGCGCCAGCCCGGCGGTCAGCCCGCCGAGCAGCACGGTCAACACCCTGCGGTCGGCCCGCGGCGCGAGGTTTTGGATCGAGACCGCGGTGGAGTAGTTGTCGGCGAACGACTGATCCACTTCGCGCAGCACCAAGACAGCGAAGAACAGCGCTCCCAGCGTCACGGCCTGGAACGGCTGGTAGGCGTCGTCCGTCCCCCCGCGCGCGGCCAGCGCCAGCGCGAACAGCCCTAGCACGTACGCCACGATCTGCGTCGCCGTGTACGAGACACTCGCCGCACCGAACGCCGCCTTGGTCGAACGCGAGTGCCGGGTGTAGTCCGCGGCCAGCGGCACCCACGAGATCGACACGGCCAGCGCCGCGTCCGCGCCGATCCAGAACTTGCTCCACGAGCCCTC
>CALAED010000006.1 GCA_937891035.1 uncultured Thermomonosporaceae bacterium
GCATACCTCGGCGTGGAGATCAAGGCGCACGACGGCGTGGTGACGATTCTGGGCTCGGCCAATCGCGACCCCGAGGTGTTCGCCGACCCTGACCGGTTCGATATCACCCGCAACCCGATCGGCCACGTCGCGCTCGGTTACGGTCCCCATGTATGTCTCGGCGCGGCGTTGGCCGAGATGGAGACCGAGGTGGCGCTCAGCCTGCTGCTGAACCGATTCCCCGACCTCAGGGCGGCGGACGCCGAGCCCAAGCGGGTGATGAACCCGATGCTGCGCGGGTTCGCCGAATTGCGTCTGGCGTGGTGACGCGCGTGGTGGTCACGGTGACCGCCGCGCCGGACGCCGACCCGGTCGCCTTGGCCGGCGATGCGGTGCGGCGGCTGCTGTGTACGGCGCGCTTGGATCCGGCCGAGGTTCCGCTGCTCGTGCTGGCCTGCGCCGACCCCGCCGACTGGCCGGTTTCCGCCGATTCCGCCCTGCTCGACGGCGAGTTCGCCGCCGACGTGGTGCGTCGTGTGGTCATGGCCAATGGCCTGGTCGCGGCGGTTCCGTTCGGAGTGTCACTGGATCCCGGCCGCGTCGAGCACCTGGCGGCCGAATCCGCGACTGCGATCATGGCGGCCGATGGCCTGGACTGCTCGGTGACGGTGGCGACGTTCGTCCGCGACGGGAAACTCGTCGCCAGCGCCACCGCGCTGTACCAGACTTGCCGCGACGACGAAAGCGGCCGATGCGGTACGACGCAGCACCGGTCAACCCAGCACCGGTCAACACGGTGAGTACGGTGAATACGCGCCGTTCGCTCTCAGCCGGCCCGTTGGCCGTGGTGGCAAGCACTGACGAGGTGCTGCGGCATCCCCTGGCGGGGCCGCACCTGCTGACCGAGGAGGAGCGGGCGCGGGCGGCCCGGTTTCACCGGGAATCCGCGCGTCGGGATTTTGTCGCCGCGCACGTTCTGGTGCGGCTCTGCGCGGGGCGGTTGCTCGGCGTCGACCCGGCGCGGCTGGCCTTCGCTCAGCACTGCCCGGCGTGCCGTGCGGCCGGCCATGGCCGGCCGCTGCTCACCGACCGGCCCGACGTGTACCTCAGCCTCGCGCACACGGACGGCGTGGTGGCCGCCGCCGCCGGTCACGTTCCGGTGGGCATTGACGTGGAGCGGCGGGTGCGAGGCCGCGGGGCCGAGGTCATGCGGCGGGTGCTCACCGCAGCTGAGTTCGACCTGGTAGCCGCGCATTCGGACCCGGATCACGCCTTCCTGCGCCAGTGGGTACGCAAGGAGGCATTGATCAAGATAGGCCGGACGGACTTGGACTCACTCGGTCTACTCGATCTCTCGGCGCTTCCGCTGGACGCGGACCGGATACCGCTGCGCTTTGAAGACCTCTACGTTCTGGACTTGACGGATTGCCGCCGGGATGACCTGGTCGCGGCGGTGAGCGTCAAACCGTGTGGGGCTCCAGGATTTCGGCCGGCACGGCCGTCGCCGCCTCTTGTCGCGCTACTGGACGTCGGTCATACTCCAGGCATCATTAGAACGTCGTTCTAATATGCTCGGCGGGCGATGTGGAGGACCACGGTGCGTCCAAACAGAGTCCTGGTCACCATGGCGGCCGCGGCGATCTGCCTGGTCATGTCCGCGACGCCCGCCAACGCGGCGGCCGACCCGTACGGCAGGGTGCTGAACATCCTGCCGCCCGGTCAGTCCGGCGGGATCAACGCCGCCGAGCTGGCTCTCGTACTGCTGGGCGATCCGCAGGGCCGGGTGGCCGTCGACGGCAGGAACGCACCGCCCAACTTCGCCAATCAGCTGGAGATGTACGACGCGCTGGGCCGGCTGGATCCGGGCCAGATCGCGGACGCGGACCTGACGAAGTACTACAAGGAAGCCGGCTTCGAGCCGGACAAGGTGGTCCGCCAGATGCGGCCGAAGGCCGGGGTGACCATCCGCTGGGACTCCTTCGGTGTGCCCTATATCAAGGGCGCGACCCGAGCGGACGTCGCGTGGGGCGCCGGTTACGCGGGCACGATCGACCGGATGTTCCTGCAAGACGTGCTGCGGCACGCGGGCGCCGCCCGGACGGCCGAGTTCCTCGGCGGGACCGAGGCCAACATCGCGATGGACCAGGAGCAGCTGCGCACCGCGCCGTACACCGAACAGGAGGCGGCCGTCCAGATCGAACGCGCGGCGGAACGCCACGGCGCCGAGGGCGATGAGCTGCTCGCCGCCGCGGATGCCTATCTCGCGGGCATCAACGCCGCCCAGGACATGCTGTGCCCGCTGGGCCTGCCGACCGGACTCGACTGCCCGGCGGAGTACCTGGCCCTCGGCAAGCGGCCGGAGAGGTGGGACCGCGCCGACCTGGCCTACGTCTCGTCGCTGGTCGGCGGCATCTTCGGCAAGGGCGGCGGCGGAGAGTACACGAACGCGCTGTGGCTCCAGCGGCTGCGGCAGCGGTTCGGTGACGCCGAGGCCCGCAAGGTGTATGACGATCTGCGCGCCAAGAACGACCCGGAGGCGCCGACGACCGCGACCGTGGCGTTCCCGTACGGCGGCAGCGGCGGCATCGACCCGGATCTGCCCGGCGTGGCGTTGCCCGACCTCGGCGGGCCGACCGCGCCAGGCTCCGGCGCACCGGTCTCCGGTAGCGCGGCGGTGACCGGTGGAGCGCCGTCGCTCGCCGACGTGCCCGGACGGTTGGACGCCCCGTTCGGCACGGTCGATCTCCGTCCGTCGGCACGGGGCATGAGCAACGCCGCCTTGGTGGCGGCGGACCGTACCCGCAGCGGCCATCCGGTGGCGGTCTTCGGCCCGCAGACCGGCTACTTCGTACCACAGCTGCTGACCGAGCAGGTACTCGACGGTCCGGGCGTCAAGGCGCGCGGCGTGGCGTTCGCCGGGACCAACCTGGTCGTGCAGATCGGCCGGGGCGCCGACTACGCGTGGTCGGCCACCAGCGCGAGCAGCGACAACGTCGACACTGTCGTCGAACGCCTCTGCAACATGGACGGCTCGCCCGCCACCGTTACGTCACAGGCCTACCTCAAGGGCGGCGTCTGTACCCCGATGGATACCCGGACGCACACCGAGACGGTGCTGCCGAACCTGATCGCGCCCGGCGCGCCGAGACAGCTGCGGTTCCAGGTGCTGCGCACCGATCACGGAGTGGTGCAACTCCGTACCACGGCCGGCGGCACGCCGGTGGCGATCGTGCTGCAGCGCAGCACCTTTCAGCATGAGGTCGACTCGGTCGTCGGCTTCGCCCGGGTCAACGATCCGGGCGTCGTACGGGACGCCGCCTCGTTCCAGCGGGCGATGCACGGCGTCGACTACACCTTCAACTGGTTCTACGTCGACGACAGGGACATCGCCTACTTCGGCTCGGGGTTGCTGCCGCGGCGCGCGGCGGAGGTGGAATACGACCTGCCGCGCTGGGGCGACGCGCGGTACGACTGGCAGGGATTCCTGCCGTTCGAGGACCACGCCCGCCAGATCAATCCGCCGACCGGCCACCTGGTCAGCTGGAACAACAAGCAGGCGCCCGGCTTCTCCGCCGCCGACAACGTCTGGGGCTACGGCCCGATCTACCGCAGCCTGGCGCTGTCCGACCGGATCGCGGCCGCCCGCGACGTGACGCCGGAGTCGCTCGCCGGTCTCGTCCAGGACGCCGCGACCGTGGACTCACGGGCCCGCTACACGCTGCCGATGCTGCTCGACGCGGTCGGCGACGACCCGGCGGTCGCCGATGCCGTCGCGCTGTTGCGTGCCTGGCTGGCCGATGGCGCGCACCGGGTAGACCGTGACCGCGACGGGTCGTACGACCACCAGGCCGCGATCGCGCTTTTCGACGCGTGGTGGGAGGAGGCCGCGAAGGCCACCTTGCGCGGCGGGCTCGGCGCCGTCGTCGACGACCTGCCGAAGACGCTCGACGACCATCCGCGGCAGGGCCTCGGCTCGGCGTGGAACAACGTCGCCTGGTACGGCTATGTCAGCAAGGACCTGCGGCAGCTTCTCGGAGACCCGGTGACCGGCCGCTGGCACCGCTCGTACTGCGGCGACGGCGCGCTCGCCACCTGCCGCGCCGCGCTACGGACCACCCTGGCCGGCACACAGTCCAAGCTGATGCAGGCGCAGGGTAAGACGGCCGTGAGCGCACTCACCTACGACAAGCACATCGACGACATTCGCTCGGTCGCCGCCGGCGTCGTCGGTGTCCGCCCCATCGACTGGCAAAACCGCCCGACATTCCAGCAGGTGGTCACTTTCACCCAGCATCGGCCCTGACCAAAGGCGGCTCCAGCTCGCCGTCCTTGGTCAGCGGCGCGGCGCAGGCCGCG
>CALAED010000007.1 GCA_937891035.1 uncultured Thermomonosporaceae bacterium
CGTGGTACCGCTTGAGGTACATCGCGATCTTCTCGGGGCCGAAGTGGTAGTGCTGCCGCAGGTAGAGGATCTTCCCGACGACCTCGGCCCGGGTCGCCTGCGGGCTGGTCTTCGGCCGCTTCGACCGGCTGCGCAGCCCGTCGACGCCCTCGGCTTGGTAGCGGCGGTACCAGATGTAGTACGCCTGGCGGGTGATCCCGAAGTACCGGCAGGAAAGTGCGACGTTGCCGGTGACTTCCTCGACATGGCGGATGACCGCGAGCCGGCGCTTGGCCTCACGGTCGAGTGGGGGGCTGGACATGATGATCTCCGTAGTAGCCGGAGACCCAGAGTGCCAACGATCATCGTCAGTTTTAGATCAGTGGGGACAACGACTGGCCGCCTGCGGGGAGAACGGACTGGCCATTAACACCATGCCAGCCATCAACGCATCCAGACACCGGCAGGTCTCATCGGCCTCTACGATGGCGGCCGCAGTGCTTCGAGTTCTTTGATCGTCACACATCAAGATCATCGGAGCGGCGGCTTCACGTTAAGAGCCTCGTGCACTCATCAAGATCGCGATCTCCGACTACCGTACTATGCGGGGATGCTCACTTGACAATTATCCGACGAGGCGTTGAAGTTTCTTGTAGTGATGACGCTCCGGCTTAAGTATGTCCCGCTGGCGGGACATGCTTGAAAGGTAGCACTTCACCTCGGTGACAAGTTCTCATCGCCAGGAATTGTGACGCCTATTGGAGCATCTCATGACCGTCCACGATTATCTGATGCCTCGGATCAGGAATATGCCGGGACGACATGGCCGGCTGCGGTCTGACCCTCGTGAGAAAGACAGGACAGGGACTCTATGAGTACGACTCCAGTAAACTCCTACGACGAGTGGAGCCCACTCGAAGAGATCATCGTAGGCACCCCATACCATCTCGACTACTACAATGACGAGAGCTTCCGCTTGTTCTTCTACGACAACCTGCGTGAAGAACGCGCCTTCGCCGTGCCGCACAGCCCGGTGTTTCGCACCAAGCCATCCGACCGGCTGAAGGAAGAGTGCCTGGAAGATCTCGATGGGCTAATCGAGACTATGGAACAGGCCGGCGTCAAGGTGCGGCGACCGGAGATGTTGACCTCCGTGCCCGTCGTCCAAACGCCGTGGTGGTCGACTCCGATGGGGCACGCGATGATGCCCAGGGACAATTTTCTCGTCGTGGGTGACGAGATCATCGAATCATCGCCAGTCGTTCGAGCCAGGTACTTCGAGGGCGACTTGTACAAGGAGTTGTTCACCGAATACTTCAGAGCCGGGGCCAAGTGGACCGTGGCCCCGCGGTCACGGCTGATGGACCGAAACCTCGACTACAGCTATGTGATCAAAATGGGTTACACCGGCCCCCTGCCTGATGACCCTTCGTACGAGATGATGTGGGACGCCGCACAGTGCTTGCGATTCGGACGGGACATCGTCTTCAACGCATCCACGGAGAACCATCGGCTCGGCGTGGAGTGGCTCCGCCGCCATCTCGGCAGTGACTTTAACGTGCATATGGTCGAGGTGACCGACAATCACATCGACTCTTTCCTTATGCCGCTGCGTCCCGGCAAGCTGTTGTTCCGAGAGGGACTCGACATCAACCTTCTTCCGGAAGCCTTGCGCAAGTGGGACTTGATCCAGTACAGGCATTTCGACAAGCCTGTGGAGATCATGGAAGAGGGAATCCCAAAACTTGCCTCACAGAGCGTCGCCATGAACGTTCTGCCGCTGGACGAAGACCGCATCATTTTGCAGGATATCCAGGAGCCGTTGATCCGGGATCTCGAAAAGCATGGGTTTACCCCCATACCACTTCGTTGGCGTCACGGTCGCAGCCTCGGCGGCGGATTCCACTGCGTCACCCTGGACATCCGGCGAAGGGGAGGATTGGAGTCCTACTTTTGATATCTATATCGAGAAAGTTGATGAATTATGATGGTCGCGGGACTATTAACTCCGTAACCACGGCGTCGGCCATTCCCGATGACCAGTGGTCTGCTCTGGTGCCACACCAATCGGTTTACGCGACGAAGCAGTGGTATCTGGCGACGGAGCGACATCCCGGAATACAGCCCCTTTATCTGACCTACCGAGACGCACAAGGGAAGATGAGCGGACTGGCGCGGATCTGCTACGCGGCCACGCCTTACATGCAGTCCCTCGACCCCGTTCACGTGTTGGGTGACGTCCTCCAGGCGAGTACACCGGAGAAATGGTGGCCGTGCCTCTTTGTAGGAAACCGTGGAAACCCCAACGAGCTCATCGCCGCTAACGGCGCGAAGTGGGGGGACGGTCACCCGGCTATCGGGGCACTTGCGACGGCGATTCGCGAAGTCGCGGCAATGCACGATCTGCCGATCGTGTCCATGTACATGCCCGAGCGGGACGCTCGCCTCCTGCAGGAGGCGTTGGGTCCCGGCGCTATTCGACTTAAGAGCGGCACCAACAGCGAACTGGATACCAGATACACATCAATGGACGACTACCTGGGCAGGCTGAGTTCTTCGCGTCGTTACGCGATGCGCAAAGAGATGCGACGGTTCTGGAACGCCGGCTACTCGGTGACCATCGGCAACCTCGCGGACTCGCTATCAGAAATCGCGCCGCTGATCAGCAACGTGGACCGCAAGCATGATGCGCCCATCAGCACCGAGCAACGACGCGCAGCACTGGAACAGCAGGCGCAGCTGCTCTCCGACCGAAGTGTCGTCCACCTGTGCCGGAATCCGAAGGGCGAGCTCGTCGCGTGCAGTCTCATGTACCGGAATGGCACGGCTCTTTGCGCGCCGCACGTGGGCATCGACTATCGCAGGGTGCAGGATTCTTTCGAGTACTTCAACGTTTATATCTACCTGCCCCTCGGGTACGCGATCGTCAAAGGCGTCGCCAGCATCAACCAGGGCTTTATCACCGAGGCCAAGCGAAGGCGCGGCGCCCGGCCCGTGCCGGTGTACTCCGTGCTGTGGCGAAGTGACTGGCCGACGAAAGACGTCACCGAACGGGCTGCGAAGTGGAACCTCCAAGAATAAGCCAGCTCTTTATGACAGCCTCTGCTCTGGACGAGGTCACGCCTGATCCGGGTCAGGCGAAGTCGAAGATGGGCGGGAAGGCGAGAACGACCGCCCAGGCCCAGCCGGCAAACCCGCAAGTCAGCAACCTATGCCCCGTGCTGGAACCCCGCACCCTGTCTCTCGGTCATGATCCGAAACTATCCGACATCCTAGATCGCCCTCGTGTGGAGACCTGTTTTTACTCGTCCTGCCGCACCGCGAATCTCCAGGCCGATGCGGAGCAGCAACCCGCACGACGGGTGTCGCGGGACATGTCGCCCAGATTCCGATGTTGTTCGACCGGTACCTCCTGTGGGTGAATGTCTGACAAGAAGAAAATGGGGAGTCAATGTCAGAACCCTCAGGATGCGCCCGGCCCACAGCGAGGAGACCAATCCCGCCCGAGCGCCTGTCGGATCACGCCGCGCTCGAGGCCGGCCACCCGCCGCCACCCGCCGCGCCCGAGTCCACGCTGGATCGACGGCTGATCGCGCTCGGTGTCGTTGTGGTGCTGGGCACCCTCATGACGACTCTGTCCGCGACGATCGTGAACGTCGCGACCCGCACGCTGGGCAGCGAGTTCGGCGCGCCGCTCTCGACCGTTCAGTGGGTGCTCACCGCATATTTCCTATCGATGGCCAGCACGATCCCGCTCGCCGGCTGGGCCGCCGAGCGGTTCGGCGCCAAACGTGTATGGATCGGCGCGCTGTTCTTGTTCATGACCGGGTCGATGCTGTCCGGTTTTTCCTGGTCGGTCGGCGTGCTCATCGCCTTCCAGGCGTGCCAGGGGATGGGCGCCGGCGTGCTCGCGCCGGTCGGGCAGACGATCTTGGCCCAGGCCGCCGGCCCGCTACGCATGGGCCGGGTAATGGGCATGATCTCGGCCCCGTTGCTGATGGGCTCGCTGGCCGGGCCGGTCATCGGCGGACTGATCATCTCGCTGGCGGGCTGGCGGTGGATCTTCTTTTTCAATCTGCCGCTCGGCTTCTTCGCCGTGCTGGCCGCCCACAAACTGCTGCCCAGGAGCCATAGGCTGCAAGGCCTCGAACTCGACCTGCGTGGACTCGTCCTGCTGTGCTCGGGCGTCGTAATCTTCATCTACGGCATGTCACAGGCCAGCGTCGACGGCGGCTTCAACAGCCCGCGCGTCCTGATCGGCCTTGGCGCCGGCGCGGTGCTCGTCCTGTTGTACGTGGTGCACGCGATCGGACGACGCGACCGGGCGCTGATCAACATCGCGTTGTTCCGCGAACGCCCCTTCATGGCCGCGACGTCAACAATGCTGATGCTGCAGCTCACGAGGTACGGCGTCCTCATCCTGATGCCGCTTTACTGGCAGCTAATGCGCGGTCAAAGTCCATTCGTCACCGGGCTGTTGCTGATACCGCAGACCCTCGGCGCGGCGGCCGGTATGCCGCTGGCCGGATGGGTCGCCGACCGGACCGGCGTCCGGGTCGTCGTGCCGACCGGCATCCTCGTCGGCATGCTCGGCGCCCTCGCCTACAGTCAGTTCGGCATCGACACATCCGTAGCCATGTGCGCCGGCGCCCTGTTTTTGATCGGGTTGGGACTTGGGGCGACTGTTGTCCCGACGACAGTGGCTGCATATGTCACGCTTCCTGCCTCTGCCATCCCTCGCGCGAGCTGTGCCTTCAACTCCATCATCCAGATCGGCGGCTCCATGGGCACGGCCTTGTTCGCCGTCGTCCTGCAACGATCCATCGCCGCGGAGGCGCCAGGGCTCGACCGCTCGGCGCTCGGCCCGCTGCCCGCGGAGACCCGTGCGCACCTGGCGCCCGCCCTGGAGCGCGCGTTCGGCCATACCTTCTGGATCGCCGCGGCATTGATCGCTTTCACGCTCATTCCGGCGATGTGGCTCCCGCGTAAGTCTGGCACGGCCCGGCACGCCACCGTCGCCGAGCGTTAAGCTGAAACGCGCCGCTCTGTGCGCGAGGACTGTGTGCGATTGCCTCCGCACGAGGACTCCACAGAGCGCGCGGCACTGGGCGAGAACGTCATCCTGCTGGCCAACCTGGCCTCGTCGGCATGGCTGTTCCTCGGTTTCGTGCGCGGCCGCATGCCCTTCGCCCGCCTGGAACGCTGGCAGACCTGGTACCTGATCGTGTACGCCGGCTGCGTTGGTTCCGCATCTGGAAGCATCGCGAGCCTGTGACCCTTCGGATGCTCTACCTGATCTTTGTCCGTCTGGCCGGGTGGATGGCACTGCTTGCGCGTTTATCGGCTTCGAAGGACGCCGAACTGTTGGTGCTGCGCCAGGAGGTAGCGGTACTGCGGCGGCGGAATCCGACACCGAAGCTGGACTGGGCCGACCGTGCGTGCATGTCCTGGGCGTCACCGCGCACCCGGACGGCGCGTGGACAGCGCAGCAGGCGCGGAACCTGCTGATGGACCTGGGGAGCGGGCTGCTAGGTTCCAGTTCCTCATCCGGGACCGGGCCGGGCAGTTCACCGAGGTATTCGACACGGTGCTGACCAGCGTGGGGGTTGAGGTCGTGAAGATTCCGCCCCGAAGTCCTCGAGCGAATGCCTATGCCGAACGCTGGGTGCGAACCGTGCGGGCCGAGGTGACCGACAAGATGCTGATCGCCGGGCCGCGACACTTGCGCGCGGTCATGGACGAATATGCCGCGCACTACAACGAACATCGCCCGCACCGAGCCCGGAACCTGCGCCCGCCGGGCGCTGAGGAGATCACCTCGCCAGTCATCGTCGATCTTGCGACACCACAGATTCAGCGTCGCAGGGTCCTCGGCGGGCTGATCAACGAATACGGACGGGTGGC
>CALAED010000008.1 GCA_937891035.1 uncultured Thermomonosporaceae bacterium
CCGCGAGCTCGGCGTCCGGCCGGGCGACCGGGTCGCGGTGATGATGGCGAACTGCCCCGAGGTGCCCATCACCTACTGGGCCCTGTGGCGGGCCGGCGCCGTCGTGACACCGGTCGTCTTCCTCGTCTCCGCCGACGAGCTGCGGCACATCCTCACCGACAGCGGCGCCCGCGCGATCGTCACCACGCCCGAGGTGCTGCTGACCGTGCAGCTGGCCACGGACGGCCTCGACATCTCGATCGTCGTGGTGGGCGACGGGCCCGAGCAGACGATCCCGTACGCCCAGCTCGAGTCGTGTGAGGAGGCGCCGCTCGTCGACTCGGCCGATGACGACATCGCGGCGCTCATGTACACCGGCGGGACGACCGGGCGGGCCAAGGGCGTCATGCTCACCAACGCCGGCCTCTACCACACCTCGCGCTCGGCCAGGCAGGCCACTGAGGTGCACGGCCTCAACCGTACGTTGGTGCCGCTGCCGTTGTCGCACGCGTACGGCCTCATCGTCACCCTCAGCGGGATGCAGTCCAGTGAGCCGGGCAAAGCCGTGCTCATGCGATGGTTCGAGCCCAAGGAATGGGAGCGCCTCGCCGCCGAGCATCGCGTCCATGTCTCGTCGCTCGTCCCGGCGATGATCCACATGCTGCTCGCCAACCCCGAGTTCGGCAGCACGCCGCTGCCCGATCTGCGGTACGTGACGAGCGGCGCGGCGCCGCTGGCCCGGGAAACCCTGGAGGAGTTCGAACGGCGGCTGCCCGGCGTAGAGATTCTCGAGGGGTACGGCCTGACCGAGACCAGCGCGGTCACGTCGGTCAACCCGCCGGGGCGCAGGAAGGTCGGCAGCGTGGGGCTGCCGCTGCCCGGCTACACGGTGACGATCCGCGACGAGGACGGCAAGGATCTGCCGTCGGGCGAGGACGGGGAGATCTGCGTCCGCAGCGCCTCCCTCATGCGCGGGTACCGGCACGAGCCCGACACGGCCACGACCGCGATCGTCGACGGCGAGCTGCGCACCGGCGACATCGGCCACGTGGACGAGGACGGCTACATCTACGTCGTGGACCGCAAGAAGGACCTCATCATCCGCGGCGGGTTCAACGTCTTCCCGCGCGACGTCGAGGACGCCCTCACCGAGCACCCCGAGGTGACCATGGCGGGAGTGGTGGGCCGGCGCGATCCCAAGAGCGGGGAGGAGATCGTCGCGTTCGTCTCGCTGGCGGCGGACGCGACCGTCACACCGGATGAGCTCATCGCCTGGACCCGCGAGCGCATCGGCAAGATCAAATATCCGCGCGAGGTCCACGTGGTCGATTCCGTCCCCGTGACCAGCGTCTTCAAGACCGACCGCAAGCGCTTGCGCCAGCTGCTCGCCGAACAAACCGGCCAGTAGCCACAACTCGGGTCGCCGACCTGGCCCGAGAGATGGATTCGGTGCCGTAATTTATGCGGGTGGCGATCGACAAAAGCGGTGATGCGTGGCGCGGCGAGGACGCCGCCGATGTTGCTCAATATCTCCGGGACTTCGAGGCCGGTGGCTACCGGATCGGCCGGGTCGTGGCGGCCGAATGCGAGGGCTGCGCCGGCACGGTGTTCCGGCTGCGCGCCGACCCGGAAGAGGGCTGCGCGGAGCGCACGTGCGCCGAGTGCGGCAAGACCGCCTTGATGCTAGACAGCGAGGACTACTGGGAGGGCGCCGCGCCGGAGCCGGTGCGGTGCCGGTGCGGTGCCGACCGGTTCGAGGTCGGCGTCGCTTTCTCCCTGCGCGCGAACGGCGACGTCCGCTGGGTTAGCGTCGGCGTGCGCTGCACCAGCGACGGCGTCCTCGGCTGCTGCGCGGACTGGAAGATCGACTACAGCCCCTCCACCGACCTCCTCGACCGCGTGTAGGGCCGAGGTTCGGGCCGGGTCCGTCGGCCCCGACCCACCAAGCTCCGCCGGCTGCACACGAACGGCCCAACCATCCGGCCGAGGCCGCACCGCTCCCGCGCCTGCCCTTAGGGTTCCGTCGTTCTCGGCGAGTGACCCTCGTCCTGCTGAGTACCAGCGCCGGTGTCAGATCGTTTGAGTCGGCTCATCCCCTCCGCATCCGCGGTCGGCAAGAGACACCAAGGTTCTGGCCATACGTGTCTCCTGGCCACACGTGCCGTGGCGTTCTTGAAGTCTGGAGTTGTACGGAACTGCGCCCCGTCGAACCTGGCGAACCCGCCGAACCGCGCCCCGCCGAACCAGGCCTCCCCACCAAACCGCGCCCCGCCGAACCAGGCCTCCCCACCAAACCGCGCCCCGACGGGGCGGCCCACCACGGGATCGGCCGTAACGGCCGCCGCTCGTACCGATCCGGGCGACGGTCCATCGAGGTTCCTCCCTTCACGAAATCTCCCACTGTAACCGCACAATTACGGGATTTTCCGGCGGCTCGACCGGAGCGGTACGGCCATACCGTGCCTGGTAGCGTCGCGCCTCGTGATCGACAGGGTGTACGTGGGCAAGGCCGCCGTGGACGCGGCGAGTGATCGTGGTTGGCTGCTCGGGCATTTCAAGCCGCTCGGCGACGTACGGCACAGCGACGACGTCGAGAGCAAGTGGGGCGTACACCCGCCGGGCGATCGACGGGCGGAGTGGGCCACGGGCG
This sequence comes from uncultured Thermomonosporaceae bacterium, assembly GCA_937891035.1. GTDB lineage: Bacteria > Actinomycetota > Actinomycetes > Streptosporangiales > Streptosporangiaceae > CALAED01. The sequence continues at coordinate 2,630 of CALAED010000008.1, forward strand.
AAAAGCGCACAGCACTGCTCGTATTGATCAGCGGCAGGTTCCGGGTGGAGCTACCGAGCCGCAGCGTGCTGCTGGCCGAGCAAGGTGACTACTTGGTGTGGGGTCCCGGCGTCGACCATTCGTGGTACGCCGAGGAGGAATCGGTCGTGTTTACCGTACGCTGGCCGTCCGTTCCCGGCTATGCCGTTCCTCAAAAGGAACGCTGACCGCGTTGGCGACGGGCGTGGCGGCCTATGCGTTGCTGGCTCGCTGTTCGCCGTAGCCGTCCCGGTATGGCAGTACGAACTTGCCGGCGCACGCCCACTTACACCTTCAAGATGTCCGAGCCTTAATGTGTCGGCTGGCCTAGTTATCGTGGACCCAATTCCGAAGTGGACTGGTCATCCAGAGGGGCGGTAGATAGTGATCGGGGCGGGTCGCGGTGAGGTGGGATCGGAGCTGGTCGATCATGGAGTACCGCAGTCCAAGGGCTTCGGCCAACCGACGGAAGGTCAAGAAGTCAATTCCCCGCGCGGCAGCATCCGCCTCGTAAATCCGAGCCTCGTGGTCGAGGTCACGGAGGTTGATTCGCTGGTGAGGGGTATCAGCTCGGGCGGCTTTGGCGCGCTCGTAATCAATCTCGGAGAAGCCGCAGAGTTGCCGGGTGATCGTTTCGGCTTCATCCAGGCTGGACGCGTCCTGTAGTGCACGGGCTGGGGCGCTGATGGCGAGGGCGCGGGCTAGCTCAATCCGGTAAACGTTCGAGCTGTTGTCGGAAAGCTGCACGAGCAGGCCACCGTCGCGTATCTCGGCTGTACCACGAGCCCCGCGTGTCGCGGCTATCAATAGGGCAGTCGCTTCGGATGGGTGCCAGTCGAGGATGTAGGCGTAACGGTCCGTGTCGGCGGCGCTGAGCTGAAGCGCGATGTCGCTTCCCGCTCGGGTAAGAACTTGGCCCTCGGTCAGCTCACCGTCGAGTCCAGCGCCGACGACCAGTACGTCCACAGGTATGCCGAGATCAGCGCAGGCTGCCAAAGCTAGAGCGTCGGCGAGTGGGCTGCGTAGTTCGGGCTCGTCCCCGTGCGCGAGTACGTCTCCTCCAACGTCGACCAGTTCAGCTCGGGGGCTACCCAGCGACATGACCAGTTCGCGAAGCTGGATGCGTAGTCCTCGGGTGCCGTCCGCAGGGTCAAGAAGGATGAGCGGCGGGTCTATCTCGGCAGCGAGTCCTGGGAGAGTTGACCCGGCCGGCGGAATGGGCCGGGTGTCGCCCGTGACCCTTGCCGTGGACTTGGTGAACATCTGGAGGCCAGAGAAGTCGGCCTGGCCTCGCGGACCTGGTAGCGGATCGATGACCAGGCGGTCCCATGCGAACGTGGCTATACATGCAGGTTCGCCGTCGGTGGTGGCAGCGTGGATGATGGCGGCGGCGAGTGCGTCTCCTCCGCCCCCTGCTGCGATCAGAAGCCGGCCCATAGCGGGACCCTAATTCCCGAGGTTTCACAAAATGGCCAGTAGAGTGGCTGGTGGCATTATCCACTTGTGATCTTATGAGGACTCCATGCCAGAGCTGGAGCAGTCGCTACCAAAGTACTTGCAGATCGCAGCTCACATCCGCGATCGGATCTTGCGTGGGGACCTTAGTCCGGGAGACGAGGTGCCCTCGGAGCGTCAGATCGCGTCGGAGTGGGACGTCTCTCGACCGACCGCGACAAAGGCCCTTGAGGCACTGAGAGTTCAGGGACTCGTCGAGTCTCGACGCGGATCGGGCACGTATGTGCTCGACCGGTATGGGCTGCATCGTCGCGCTCGTGAGCGATACCAGAAAGCGGACCGGACCGGCCAGATCTACCCTGCGAACGAACGAGCCGAAATTGTGGCCGCCGAGCTCGTCGTTCCACCGCCGCACGTGGCCGAGATGCTGACGCTCCCGGACGGGGGGCGGGCTGTTCGGCGGCATCGCATCACCTTCCGCGATGACCTGCCTGCGGAAATCTCCACGTCGTGGCACGCCGCGAAGGTGGCTGAGCGGGCGCCACTCCTGACCAAGAAGGAACGCATCCGACAGGGAACGTTGGCGTACGTCGAGAGCAGCACAGGTCGGCGGGCGAGACACGCGCATGACCGGGTAGCCGCTCGGCTGGCCACTGAGGAAGAGCTGAAGACCTTCGGTCTGACCGGGCCTGCGGCGGTGCTCGTCGTCCGGCACGTCGTCTATGACATGGACGAACGGCCGTTGGAGTTCGCCGAAGCGGTGTACCCGCCCGACGCGTGGACGTACGAAGAGCTCTACGTGATCCACTGATGGGGATCCATAGTTTTCCGGAGTACCTTGCCACCCCCAATTGGCATATGCCACTCTAGGGGCAGTGGCCTATGCCACTATCCAGACCAGCGGTGGCCAACTTCGCGGGCCAGAGCGGGGCCATACTCCTGCTCGCCGCGTGGTCAGGCGACTTCTCGCCAGTGCCGCCTGTTCGCTCGGTAGGTCCGCAGCTATGCGGATGAATGCGTTGTGATAGCTGGGAGGTTCGGTGTGGCTGTGGATGGCCGGGCGGTGGCGGGTCAGTCGGATCGGGACGCGGTTGGTCGCGCAAGGACACAGTCGGTGGTTCCGCTTGGGAAGTTGCGGTTTCTCAACGCGGCAGCGTCGGTGGCGATGGTGCGCCGTTTTGTGGGGTTGGTCGCGGAGGCGTACAGCGTCGCGCAGATCGGCGAGACCGCCGCATTGCTGGTGTCGGAGCTGGCGACGAATGCGACCCGACACGCCGCAGGCGGGGGGCGGATCGAGGTTGTGGTGAGCCGCAGGGCCGACCGGTTGCGGGTAGAGGTGCGGGACGGCAGTTCGGCTTTGCCGGTGATGCGGTGTTCGGGCGTGTTGGACGAGGGTGGCCGTGGCCTGTTGTTAGTGGATCAACTGGCCGATGGGCACGGCACATACCGGTTGCCACTCGGCAAGGCTGTGTGGTTCGAGCTCATCGCGTGGGATCCGTCGATCGGCGGGCTTGACTGCATGGAGCTTGATCATGGGTGATAGTAGGCCTCGGGTGGAATGCCCGGTCTGCGGACGGCAGGTGGCCCTGACGGCCCGGCGCGGGGTGATCGGCCCGCACAACGCGATGCCTTCTCGTGGCTCGCGCTGTGCCGGAGTGGGATCTTCTCCCGACGGCGACACGTCGCGGGCGGGTGTGGTGGTGCGGTTGCCGGACGCGGCGGCGACGCGGGAGACCCGGCGGCGGGTGGCGCTGGCGGAGCGGCTGGCCGAGTTGGAGGTCCACGCGGACGCGGTCGCCAAGCACGCGTTGAAGCTGGCGACCGAGGCCTTCCCCGCGATGGTTGAAGCGCTGGAACTCGTCTTGACCAGCACCAAAGCTGTTGACGCTGATGACGTGTTGCTGGATCGGCTCGTACGAGCCGATCCGGAGCGGGCCCGGCGAGTGTTGGACAGCATCAACGGTGGCGGCTGACGCACGGCGAACCTTGCCTTGCCGCCTCACCGATGGATTGGTCGGGTGCGCCAGCGCCTTAACCGCAAGTGGAGCGGAGTTGCGCAGCCCACCCGGAATAACGCGAGTCGCCCACTTCGCCACTGTTCCGTGGCTCAGGTTGACGGGACAGATGGGCGCGTGTGAAGCCCCACCAAGTGCTGGTGTCTGCTTTGCGTCGTGCTTTACGGACGGTGTATTGCAGGTTCCACAGGGAGGGGCGCTGGCTCCACACCTGTGGCATGGGTGATTCCCGGACCAGCGATAGGCCTAATTGCCGAGAGGCGGTCTGTCGTGACGGCTGTCTTTGTCGTGTCCATCACAACGGTGCCGTGGCTCGTCCTCGGACTTGTCGCGCTGTTTCGAGCTCAGCCCAAAGACATCCCGGATGTTATCCGGGCACTGGCTAGATGGGGCCGACGCTAGGCCACTACAGCGGGGGTCTGGTGCCGGATGGCGACTTTCGTCGCAGGTGTGGCACGACGGCTCCGCCCCTGCACGACGAGGCCGTCCGTTCCGTGACGGTTCGGCTTGGGGCCGTGACTGACCGCGCTCTTTCGAACCTCGCCACCAGTGACCGTGGCGCTTTCGGAATGTCATGCATCCGGGAGCAAATCCCGTGCATGAACGAATAAGTCCGGGTCTGGCGCGCGACTGAACAATACGTTCACTTGGCCAAGCAGGCGGCGACGTGCTGCGGGAACGGTGGGGTGAGCCTCACCGCGGAGGGAGTGTTGCATGCACAAACGTCGGGTCATCGGGGCCG
>CALAED010000009.1 GCA_937891035.1 uncultured Thermomonosporaceae bacterium
ATCCACGTCGAACGACGCACCCTCGAGCAGGTCATGCTCGAGGTGACGGGCCCGGGCAGCGACCGGATCGACGGGCCGTTCGGCCGGCACCGTCCGCCAGAGGTGCTCGCGCACAGCGCCGGCCCGGTCGGCTCTGCCGACCATGACGGCGTGGGCCCGTCGCGAGGCCCTGCCGGGGCCGCGGACTCCGGGGGCTCCGTTGGCGCTCAGGGCCCTGCGGGCTCTGGCGGCGCCGCGGGCTCCACTCGGCGGGCCGCGCCATGATGCGGGTCGAGCTGGTCAAACTGCTGCGCCGGCCGCGCACCTGGATCGCGATCGCGTTGCTGTGCGGGCTGCCCGCCGTGGTGGCCGCCTTCCTCGCCACGACCAAGGTCGGGCCGCAGCCGGGCGAGGGACCCACCTTCCTGTCCGCGGTCTTGTCCAACGGCTCGCTGTATCCGGCCGCCGCGCTGGCCATGGTGTTGCCGCTGTTCTTGCCGGTGTCGGTCGCGGTGGTCGGCGGCGACTCGGTCGCGGGCGAGGCGGGCGCCGGCATGCTGCGTTACCTGCTGCTGCGCCCGGTGGGCCGGACCCGGCTGCTCGTCGCCAAGCTCGTCACGCTCATCGCGTTCGTGCTGATCGCCGTGGTGTCGGTGGCGGTCACCTCGTACGCCGTCGGGGTTACGGTCTTCGGCACCGAGCCGGCCGACGCGTTCGTCGGGTCGGCGGTTGTCACGTCGGTGTCGGGCACCGGCCTCGACCAGGGGCAGGTGGCGCTGCGCATCGTCTACACCGTGCTCTACATCGCCGTGTCCATGCTCGGCGTAGGGGCGATCGCCATCTTCCTGTCGACCGTGACCGACTCCTCGCTGGGGGCGGCGCTCGGCGCGCTGGCCTTCCTCGTCACCAGTCAGGTGCTGGTCACGCTGGACGCCGCCACGTCGATACGGCCGTACCTGCCCACCCGCTACTGGCTGGCCTGGATCGACTTCTTCCGGGAGCCGATCCTGTGGCATGACATCCAGCGCGGCCTCGGCATCCAGGCGGTCTATGTCGGAGTGTTCCTCGCCGCGGCGTGGGCCAACTTCGCCACCCGCGACGTGACGAGTTAGCGTCTGCCCGGCCGGCCCGCCGCGCCGGACCGGCTAGCCGGTGCCGGACCGCGGGGTCGCGCACTCGGCAGGGCTTGGCGGGCGCAGCGGCGACGGACCGAGCGCGCGCAACACGATGCCGGTGACGAGCGGGTCGGTCGGGAGCTCGCCGTGACCGATCCTGGCGTCCGGGCAGATCGTTTGCAGCGGCACGTTGACCGCGCCGTCGAGGCGGGCCGAGTCGGGCGGCGTCACGGTCTCGTCCATAGTGGTCCAGATCGACATCCACGCCGGCCGCCGCGGCGCGCGGCCGCCGAGCGTGGCCAGCAGCGCGCTGCCCGGCACGAGCTGCTGGCAGGCAAGCGGACAGACCCCGGGGGCGAACGCCTCGCCCGCCGAGGCGATCTCGGCTCCGTGATGTGGGGAGCCGAGCGTGATGATCCGGCGGGCCTTGCGCGTCCCGTCGTAATCGTGGTCCCACAGCCGGGCGGTGACCCCGCCGGCCGAGTAGCCGATGACGTCCACGGACGGGACGCCGTCGCGCAACTCGCCGACGATGGCGCGATCAAGCGCGCGGGCCTGCTGCCGGAGATCTCCCGTGCCGTCGCCCGGCAGTTCGACCACGGTGGCCCGGCCGCCGGCCGCCCGGATCCGGCCGGCGAGGACGCGCAGCCCGTCCGAGCCGCCGCCATACCCGGGCACCAGCATGACCGGGCCGGGCCGGTCCTGCGGCGGAGCCGAGCCGCCCGACCGGTCCGTCGCCACCCGTACGCCGGCCCAGGCGACCACGAGGGTCGCGCCGGCCAAGAGCGTCAGCAGCACCCCGAGCACCAGTGCGCGGCGCCGCGGACTCAGACCGGCAAGCACCACTGAAGCTTATGCAAGCGAAGCCGGCGCAAGACCCGGCATCTCACGACGCCGCCGCGTGGGATGCCGGGGAGCAACGGACGATGGCGACCCGACGGGGGGCGACCGGACGATAGCGACCCGACGGACGCGAATTTACCAGGCGCTGGGGAGGTCGGCGCGGACGACCGTGGGGCCGCCGACGGGGCTGTTGACGGTCAGGATGCCGTCGATGCCCGCGGCGCGGTCGGCCAGCCCGGCGAGCCCGCCGCCGGGCGTCGCCGTCGCCCCGCCCACACCGTTGTCGCTGATCTCAACGATGATCCAGCTGTTGTCGCGCATCACGCGTACGGCGGCACGGGTCGCCCTGGCGTACTTGGCCACATTGGTGAGCGCCTCGGCGACGACGAAGTAGGCGATGCTCTCCACGGCCGCCGGCGGCCGGTCACCGGGCAGGTCCACCTCGACGTCCACGGGCACCGGAGCACGGGCGGCCAGCGCCGACAGCGCGGCGTCCAGGCCACGGTCGGTGAGGATCGCGGGGTAGATGCCGCGGGCCAGGTTGCGCAGCTCGGCGATGGCCTCCTTGGCGCCGCTGTGCGCGAGTTCGATCAACTTGCGCGCGCCTTCGGGATCTACGTCGAGCTTGGCCCGCGCCCGGCCGAGATCCATGGCGACCGACAGCAACTGTTGCTGGGCGCCGTCGTGCAGGTCGCGTTCGATGCGCCGCCGCTCGGCCTCCGCGGCGTCGATGCCGCGCGCCCGGCTGGCCTGGAGGTGCTCGGCCCGGGCGCGCAGCGACTGCTTCTCGCTGGGGCCGAGCAGCAGGCCGGCGAGGGCGGCGTGGCCGAGGCCCATGACGCGGGCGGCGTACATGGCGATGACCAGGGCGAGCACTCCGACCGCCGACCAGGGTAGAGCCTGCACCGGATCGTCTACGACGTACGTCCACCGGTCGGTGGTGATCGTCAGCACGTTGCCGAACAGCGCCGACACCGGCAGGGTGAGCAGTGCCGCCGTCGTCGCCCAGACGAACGCGGAGACGACGAACTCGGCGAGCGTGATCGGGAACAGCAGGACCAGGTAGCCCAAGTCTTTCCAAGTGGCCGGGTCGGCCGCCAAGGCCCCCCACTTGCGGACCGGGTTGCGCCCGGGCGGCAACGGCCGGTACGGACTCGGGATCTTCAGGCCGAACGCCGCCCGCATGACGCGCCGTTCCAGCATCGCGCCGCCGCGCCAGATGAGCATGACCAGCGCGAGCAGGGGCACGCCCACCCAGACGAGCGTCAACACCAGCGAGAGCGTGACGCCGACCGTCAAGAAGACGAACCACAACAGCCCGAAGGCCAAGCTCACCAGCAGGTAGCTCGCGTTGCGCCAGGTCATGGGGTCGCGGAACATCTTGATCGGCGCCCACGACCTGCCGTCGAGCCCGCCGGCCGGCCCGCCCTGCCTGATGGTCCTTTCGACCGCCGCCGAGCCGCTCATCGCCGCCCCCACGGGTCGCGCCGCACGCTTCGCGCGTTCCGCACATCGCGCCGCACGGCCCCCGCCGCGCGCCTCGGGTTCGCCTTCACCGGTGCCCCTCAGGATCGCCGTATCAACAACCTACGACCCCAGGGTGACCGACTGGCCCGGCCGGTCACCATCCGGAGATCCGGTCTGTCCGAGGTGGGGCTACCCCCACCTTCGGCTGCGGCGAGGATCAGCAGACTGATGACCAGAGGACCTGATGATCTGAAGACTGATGATCCGAGGACTGCTGATCACAGGAGCAGCCGGATCGATCGCTCAGTCGGCGAGTGTGGTCTTTTGCACCTGCAGGAGGAACTCGGCGTTGGACTTGGTCTCCTTCATCTTTTCGATGAGCAGCTCCAAGGCCTGCTGAACCTCCAGCGCGTGCAACACCCGGCGCAGCTGCCAGACCACCCGCAGCTCCTCGGGAGCCATGAGGATCTCTTCCTTGCGGGTGCCGGAGCCGTCGACGTCGATGGCCGGGAAGACCCGCTTGTCGGCAAGCTCGCGGCGCAGCCGCAGCTCCATGTTGCCGGTGCCCTTGAACTCCTCGAAGATGACCTCGTCCATGCGCGAGCCGGT
>CALAED010000010.1 GCA_937891035.1 uncultured Thermomonosporaceae bacterium
ACCGAACTGCTGGTCCGGGTGTTTCCCGACGAGTGGTCGATCGACAAGTTCGAGGACAAGCTCACCAGGGCCGAAATCGACGTCGTCGACGCGTACTGGACGGCTCTGTGGCGGGCGGGCGGCGACGCGGCCGCCGAACAGGCCGCCTGGCACGGGCTGGTCACGCAGATCCCGGCCGGCCGGGCGTCCTGGCTGCTGACCCAGCACGAGCCGGCCAATCCGGCCGACCGGCCGACGGCCCCGCCGGGCACGACCGTGCTCGTGGTCGTCACCCCCCAGCCGATCGCGGCGAACGACCGTCAGCCGACCATCACGTACTGGACCGCGATCTGGCGGGCCCACGGCGACCGGGCCGCCGTCCACGCGGCCGACGCCGCCCTGCTCGCGGCGGTCGGCGGCGAGCGCGCCAAGGCCATCCGGGCACGTCGTCCCGTCGGCCTCACGCCGGTGCCGCCCGGCGCGACCGATGCCGTCATCGTCGCGTTCCTGGTGCTGCCGCCGGTGGCGCCCGCGCGGATCAGGCCGCGCGCCTGGACCCGGCCGGCCCGCGCGTCGCTGCTGCCGGACCGGTTCCAGGTGATCGGGTACGTCGGCGGCCGGCAGGTGTTCTCGATGCCCGGCCTGCCCGTACCGGACACGCTGCTGGTGAGCCCCGACCCGGCGGCCACCGACGACGCGGACAAGCCGAAGATCGACGAGGCCACGGGCGAACTGTACGTGCCACCCGCGCTGCGCTGGCTCACCGACTTCGAGGCGGCCGTCGGCGCGGGCATGGGCGTGCGGGTCCCGCTGGAGCCCGCCTTCCACGATCGCGTGGACCGGCTGATCGTGCTGGGGCTGCGGCACAAGACCGGACCCGAGGAGACGGCGACCGCGCTCGGCGCGCTCATCACCGACCAGTTGCGCAGCCCCAACGGCTACAGCCTCCTGCCGCAGGGCACACCGACGAACAACACCGAGCAGGCGCCCGCGGGGCGGAGCGAGGGGGAGGAGGCCGACGCCGCGCTGCGGACGGCGTTCGGCGTCGCGGCGGGAGCGGCGGCCGGGCCGGATGACTGGCGGGACAAGACCGACGGCCGGTGGTTCACCGAGCTGCTCGGCCTGGACCCCGCGGTGCTCACCGGCATGCCGGGCGCGGACGGCTCGGACCAGCGGGAGGCCAGGGCCGCCAATACCGCGCTGTGGCCGGCGACCTGGGGTGCGTACCTCGCGGCGACCCTGCACCCCATCATCTCCGACGACGTCGCCGCGCAGACCCGCGACTTCTTCATCCGGTACGTGTCCGGCCGTGGGCCGATCCCGGCGGTGAAGATCGGGCGGCAGCCGTACGGGATCTTGCCGACGACCGCGTTCTCGCGCATGACCTGGCCGGCCCCGGCGCCCTCGACGCCCTCGGCGCCCTCGGCGCCCTCGGCGCCCTCGACGGACGCAACGGACACGACAGACACGACGACGCACCGGCGCGGCCTCGCGAAAGTGCTCGACGCGGCGGCCGCCGACTGGGCCATCGCGGCGGCGCGCGTGGAGCACCTCGGCCGTCCGGACGGCGACGCCGCGGGCGACCCGCACCAGCGGCTGCTCGACATCCTCGCGTTGCAGCCGGCCTCGGCCGAGTACCACCAGCGGTACGTCATGAGCGTGGCGGATCTGTACAACCGCGAGAACCTCAAAGGCGGCGGCCCTTCGGTGGTGACCGCGCTGACCACACTCAACATGGCGGAACCGATCCGCGCGCTGCTCGTCCGCCTCGGCTATCAGGTCGACGCCCAGCATCCCCCGCCGGACATCGTCGACCGGCTGTTCACCGACGTGCAACAGCCGCTCCTCGGCCCGCTCGTCGGAGACCGCCCGCTGTCGGAGACCGAATCGCTGCCGCCCGACGGCAACTATCTCCAGTGGCTCGCCGCGTTCGGCGGCACCGACCTGGAGACGATCAGGCTCGAGGACGGGTTCGCCGACGGCGCGCCCCCCGGCGCGCTGCTGTATTTGCTGCTGCGCCACGGAATCCTGCTCGGCTGGGCGGCCGCGGCGCGCCGGCTCGCCGCCCTGAGCGTGTCATCACCGGACCCGCTGTTCATCCAGATCAGCGACGCCGTCCCCGCTCCACTGCGCGAGAGCCGGTTCCTGCGGCTGTACTCGCCGGACGAGTCAATCACGGGCAGCCCGACCCAGTTGATGCGGGAGTACCTCCCGTCCGTCATCGGCACCGCCCCGGCGACCGCCGAGTTGGCCGAACAGCTCGCCGCGATCGCCGACCTCGCCGACGTGCCGACGGCGCGGCTCGAACGCCTGCTCGCCGAACACCTCGACTGCGCCACCTACCGCCTCGACGCGTGGCGGCTCGGGCTCGTCACCGAGCGGCTGCACGAGCTGCGCTTCGGCCCGGACGGCACCGCGGTCCCGAGGCGCGGCCTGCACCTCGGGGCGTACGGCTGGCTGGAGAACATCGAGCGCAACGACAAACCGCTCATCGACGTGCCGCTGACCGGCGACCTCGCGGCAGTGTTCGAGACCGAGACCGCGCGGCGCGATCCGGAAAACGGCGGCTACGTGCACGCGCCGTCGCCCAGCCACGCGACGACCGCGGCGATCCTGCGCGCCGGGCACCTCGCGAACCGCCTGTCCGGCAAGGAAGACGCGTTCGCGATCAACCTCAGCTCCGACCGGGTGCGAATCGCGCTGTCCCTGCTCGACGGGCTGCGCCAGGGCCAGTCGCTCGGCGCACTGCTCGGCTACCGCTTCGAGCGGGCCCTGCACGACCGGCACCGCGACGGCGGCGATGGCGAGGAACCCGTCGAGCTGGACCGGTTCATCACGCCGTTGCGGGGGGCGTTCCCGTTGCGCGCCGGCCGGCTGCAGGACCTCCAGCCGGGCGACGACACCGCGATCGAACTGGTGGAGGCGCGCACGGTCGTCGACGGGCTCGCGCTCGTCCGGCGCGCCACCCGCCATCCCGCGCAGCCGGCCTACCCGTACGGCGCGACCGGTCTGCCGACGGACGCGAACGCCACCGAAAAGCAGGTCATGGACGAAGAGGTGCGAAACCTCGTCGACATCCACGACGCGCTCGCCGACCTCGCCGTGGCGGAGGGCGCCCACCAGGCGCTGCTCGGCAACGCCGACCGCGCGTCGGCGACGCTCGACGCCTACAGCAAGGAAGGGTTCCCGCTCGAGCCCGCCGTCGTGCAGACCCCGCGCAGCGGGGTCACCCTCACCCATCGTCTTGGCCTGCGGTTGCGTCCCGCCGTCGTGCTGGGCGCGACCCCGCGGGCGATGGCCGAACCGGCGGTCGACGACTGGCTGCCGGACCTGCTGCCCTCGCGGCTCGACCTCGCGGCCGTCGTGAAGTGGGCCGACCCGGTGACCGGCGCCAGGCGGCAACGGGTCGTCACGCAGTTCGACCTCGGGCTCGCGCCGATCGACCTTCTGTGGGCCGTGCGGCCCGCCGACCAAGCGCAGCCGACCGACCTCGACGACCGGATCCTCGGGGTGGTGGCCGACAGGGACGCGCCCCGGCCCGACGCGCTGCTCACCATCCACTACACCACCCGGATCGACAAGAAGATCACCTTCTTCGAGGTATCGCCGCTGATCGCCGCGCTGCGGGCATTGCTGACCACGTCGCGGCCGCTGCGGGCGACCGACCTGATGCCGGCGGGCGGCGTGGTGGACCGGTCCGCCGACGACTCGATCACGGTGCCGAGGGAACGCCCGGCCGCGGTCCGGAAAGCCTTGGCGGACCTGCGCGAGGACGTCAAGGACTACATCGATGACCTTCTGCCCATCGTCGCGGTGCGCGACCAGGTCCTAGACGAGATCGACGATCTGCTCACCGGCTACGCGAGCCTCGTGGCCGCCGCCGGGGGGTTCGGCATGGTCCGGAGCGGCTGGGGCGAGGCGCTGCTGTGGCGGCGGGGCGTCTACACCGACCTGCTCGCCGCCGTCGCCGCCGTCGCGAACCGCATGGGCGCGACCCTCGCCAACGCCGACGCCCTCATCGCGGCGTACGGCGCGCTGCCGCCGTCCACACCGGACGGCGAACGGTTCCGGATTTTGCAGCAGGCCGAGGCGCTGCTCACGACGAAGCCGACGGTGCCGCGCCCGTCGACACCGGCGAAGCTGCGCACCATCGTCGGCACCCGGCGGCAGGCGTTCGCCGCACGCGTGCGGGCGCTGGCCGACCAGGCCGGTACGACGGAGAAGACCCTGAGCGGGCTGTACGCCGACATAGCCGCGCTCTTGCCGCTGACCGACTTCGACCCGATCGGGTTCGACCTGACGCCGTTCGGAGACAGGATCGTCGAGCACGCGGCGGAACTGCTGACGCGCGCGCAGGCGTTGGCGGCGGACATCGACACGCGGCTCGAGGCCACGAAGAACGCGCTCGCCGACTACGACAAGGCGGTCACCGGGCCGGAGCGGGTGCGGATCGCGACCAGCGCGCTGCGGGCGATGCTCGGCGAGGACGTCCTCGTCCTGCCCGAGTTCACCCCGCCTGCCCAGCTCAACACGGACTGGAAGAACGCCGTCGACGACAGCGACGACCTCATCGAGCACCTCGTCGACGCCGAAGGCCGGGACTTCCCGGTCGACGACTGGCTGCACGGCGTCGCCCGCGTGCGAGACAAGCCACGGCAGTGGGAACGGGTCGTCCTGCTCAGCGACGCACTGCGCGGGCCGGGCGGCGTGGCCGGCGACCCGTTCGACCGCGACGACCCGGCGCTGACCCCGATCCAGCTGCCGTACCGGCAACACGACCGCTGGCTCGGCTTGGAGTTCCACACCGGCAGCGACATCACTGTGGACAGGGTGCTGTTCACCGCGCATTACCCGAAGAAGGCGCTGTTCGGCGGTTCGTCGCACTGCGGGTTGCTGTTCGACGAATGGACCGAGGTCGTGCCCGCGGAACGGGAGACGACCGGGCTCGCCGTGCACTACGACGGGCCGGACTCCGAGCCGCCGCAGGTCATGCTGCTGATGACACCGCCCGGGCAGGACGGCTGGCAGGCGGACGACCTCGTCGCCGCCGTCACGGAGACGTTCGACCTGGCGCGGCTGCGCGCCGTCGAACCCGCGCACCTCGACGACACGGCGTACGCGCACCTGCTGCCCGCGACCGTCCTGTCGGCCACCCGGCAGCCGATCACGATCAGCACCGATCTCGCCGTCACCAACCTGCGAGGAAAGGCCCAATGACCGAGCCGCCACCGATCTTGGACATGAAGGCCGCCCTCGGCGGGCACGAACTGCCGACGGTCGGCCTGTGGAACCGGCTCGAGGGCAGGCCGCGCACCACGGACTTCGATCGCGCGCTGCGGGCGGAGGTCCGCGACGCGCTGTGGATGCTCACCCGGCAGTGGCAACTCGGCGAGTTCAAAGGCGCCGACGCGGGCTCGCCGGTCACCGCGACCTACTCGGTCGCCGCGGCGCGACCGAGCCGGTTCCGGCCGGGCGGCGGCGATCCGGAAGACCTGCCGGACGATCGTCCGGCAGAGACGCTCGCCGAGCGCAGGGCCGTTCCGTTCGCGTTCGGCGCCGACCTGATCTCCTTCGACCTGCGCCTCGCCATCGGCCGGCGCTGGCTCAAGCTGCTCGCCTCCGATCCGCCCCTCCACATCTACCGGAACCGGTACATCGAGCACTACCCGATCCGGCTGCCCGATCCCGAGCGGGACGCGGACTCCCGTCTCGTCGCGCATCCCGAAGTGTGGGCGTCGATGCAGGCCATGGCGGGCCGGCGGATGGACGGCTACGCGTTCTACCAGAACCTGAAAGCGGGCAGGGAACCCTACGACGGGATGACCGGGCCGGGCGGCATCGTGTTCCCCCACTTCAACGCGCTCCGGGTGCTGGCCGCCAAGCTCGTGACGTGGTTCGAGGACCTGATCGACCAGCCCGGCGGCGACGCGGCGTGGGATCCACGGCGGCTCGAACACCGGTTCTCGATCGCGGCGGCCACCGAGGGCGGCGGCGAGAAGGTGCTGACCGCCCGGGAGTATCCGGGCGGCGTGCTCGATTGGTACGCATTCTCCGTCGACCATGACGCACCGGTGGGCGGGGCCGGGGGCGCGCCGGAGATCCTAAACCGGACGGTGTTCCCGGCGCCGGTGCGGTTCTCCGGGATGCCGCTGCCGAGGTGGTGGGCGGTCGAGGACGGGCGCACGAACTTCGCCGCCGTACGCCCGGACAGCACCGACCTCGCCCGGCTGATCTTCCTCGAGTTCGCCCTCGTGTACAGCAACGACTGGTTCCAGGTGCCGTGCGACCTCCCGGCCGGCACGATCGCGACGATCAGGGGACTCGCGGTGACCGATGTGTTCGGTCACCAGCTGTGGATCACCCCGGCCGGCGCGGGCGACGACGAGGACCGCCGCCGCTGGTCCATGTTCACCCTGGACATCGCGGGGCCGGCGCACGTGCCGGCGGACACCGCGCTGTTCTTGCCGCCCTCGGTGCCGAAGACCGCGAACGGTCCGGTGCTCGAGGAGGTGGCGCTGGTGCGCGACGAGAACGCGAACCTGGTGTGGGGCGTCGAGCAGATCGTCCGGGTGGCGACGGGCGACTCGCGCCGCGGCGGCGAGGTCGCCGCGGAGTTGCTCGCCCACCGGCAGCGGTTCGCGCCGCCGGGGGCCGACCCCGACGACGGGCCCCGCGCCCCGATCACCTACCGGGCGATGAACACGGTGCCGGAGAACTGGATTCCGTTCCTGCCCGTGCGCACCCCGGACAGCGACCGGGAGATCCAGCTTCAGCGCGGCACCATGCCGAGCGCGATCGACGGCGCCGACGTGCGGCCCCGCACCGCGCTGCTGCGGGAGGGTCTCGACGCGGGCGAGTGGTATTTCGTCAACGAGGAAGAGGTGCCGCAGACCGGCACCAAGCTCACCGTCTTCTACAACCGCACCCGCTGGCGCGACGGCAAGGTCGCCGTCTGGCTGAGCACCCTGAGGGGCACCGGCCGGGGCCGGGCGTCCAGCGGCCTCGCCTTCGATGTGATCGTCGACACCCCGCCGGAGTAAGCGGGTGCGCGGCGACCGGGCGGCCGGGCCGGCGGTGCGTCCGGCCCGGCCCCCTGCGCTTAGGTGGTCACGGTCAGCGGGAAGGCGACGGGACTGTGGCGCCCGGCGCGGTCCACGGCGCGGATACCGAACTGCACGTTGTCCTTCGACAGGTCGATGGTGACCGATGTGACGTCGCCGACGTCGATGCGGTGGGTCCAGTCGGACTCGGTGGTCTCCCGCCAGACCACCTCGTACCCGGCCAGGTCGGGCTCGGTGCCGCGGTTCCAGGTGAGGGTGGTGTCGTTGGTGAGCACCGCCGCGTGAATCTGCGCGTTCTTGGGCGTGCCCGGCCCCTGGGCCAGCGACCACAGGGCCGCCCCGTTCACCTTGGCGACCCGCGTGATGTAGTCGAAGTCCACGAACTCGGGGAGGTCCCCGAACTGCACGCCGTTTTCGACCCGGACGTCTTGATGCTCGTGGTTGAAGTTCTCCCTCGGCTCGGTGAACCTGGCCCCCGGGTAACCCTGCCGCAGGAACGAGATGTGGTCGCTGCCCCGCAGGTAACGGTCGCGGCGCCAGATCACCCGTACGTTCATATCGGTCAGGTCGTTTTCCGCCACGTTCTTGACGAATCGCGCCAGTTGCCGCGACGGACCGTCGTTCTCGCCGCCGACCGATTGCCGCAGGGACGCCTCGGCCGGCGTCTCCGTTGTGGGTACGCCCTCGACGAACAGCCGTACGGTGTGCGGGTCGGGCCGGGTGCCGTCCCACGCCGAACTCGCGCCGACGATGTCGTTGCTGAACATCCCCTGTACGTCAGCGCCGGCCGCCTTCATCTGCGCGGCCATGTGCGCCGAGCCGAGCAGCCCCTGCTCCTCACCGGAGACGGAGGCGAACACCAGCGTGCCCTTCGTCCGGCGGGTCGCGAACAGCCGAGCCAACTCCAGCACCACGGCGACGCCGGAGGCATCGTCGTCGGCGCCGGGAGCGTCGAGGGTGGCGTTCATGACGTCGGTGACCCGGGAGTCGAGGTGCCCGGTGATCACGTACATCCGTTCCGGCGAGGCGTCCCCGCGCAGCGTGGCGATCACGTTGGTGATGTTGGTCGGCGTCGGGATACGCGGCGTGACCGGCTGGAGGAACGTCTGCTTCTGGACGGTCATCCGGCCGCCCGACGTCGCGGCGATCTGCTGCATCTGCTCATGCACCCAGTTGGCGGCGGCGCCGATTCCGCGCACCGGATCGCTTTGGCTGGACAGGGTGTGCCGGGTGCCGAACTGCACCAGCCGCATCACGGTCGCCTCGATGCGGTCGCGGTCCACGCGCCGCAACAGGTCCTGCAGTTCGCGGTCGGGACGCTGACCGGTGATCGGCCGTCCCGGTCCCCGGGCGGCGGCGGTGGCGGTCTCGGCGGTGGCCGAGCCGGCGAGGACGGGAACCGTCGCGGCGGTGGCCGCGGTGGCCGCCGAGGCGGAAAGGAACGCACGACGACTGGAGCCCGTACGGGCGGCGGGGGGGTCATTTTTCGTCATGTAAAGAACAAACCTGACTGTAGACATGATGTCCACAAGAAATGGACCACGTGGCCTCAGCAGGACGCGGCTCCCTGGCCATTCGGTTTGTCCGCAGGACGTAGTCTCCCCGGCGGGTTTAATCTGTCACCGATCAACCACGCTCCGTATTCCCTACGCGACAGGCCCCCCACTGTCGACATCGGAGGTCACCATGGGCCGCCGCCCCCGAGAACTCGACCCCACCGCCTCGGCCGCCGCCCTGTTCGGCGCCAAGGTCCGGAAACACCGCGAGGCCAACGGCTGGACCCAAGACCAGCTCGGCGAGAAGGTGTACTGCACCGGCGACCTGATCAGCAAGATCGAGCTCGCCCTGCGCGCCCCCTCTCGGCAATTGGCCACCGAATGCGACCGGCTCTTCGGCACCGACGAGTACTTCCAGGAGCTCTGGCATCTGGTCAACAATGAGACCCTGCCGGACTGGTTCCGCCCCTACTCCGCCCTCGAGGCCGAGGCCAGCTCCATTCGCACCTTCTGCCTCGCCCTCATCCACGGCTTGCTCCAGACTGAGGACTACGCCCGCGAGATCTTCCGCACCGGCCAGCATCCGGAAAAGCTCGATGAGTTCCTCGCGGCCAGAATGAAGCGGCAGGAGATCCTGACGCGCAGCGCGCCGCCCAGGTTGTGGGTCGTGCTCGACGAAAAGGCACTCCGCGCCGACGTCGGCGGCCCCGAAGTGATGAAAGGCCAGATCGCTCATCTCATCGAGCTCGCCCAGCGGCCGAACATCACCATTCAGATCGTCCGCGACCGCGGTGGGGCGTACATCGGGCTCATGGGCTCGATCACCCTGCTGAGCTTCGATGAAGGACCCGATGCCGCGTATGGGGAAGGGCACATCGGTGGACAGCTGATAGAGGAGACCGCCAAGGTCGAAAACTATGCTGTACGTTTCGACCTGATCAGGGCTTCGGCTCTGCCCCAACGGGAATCGTTGGCGCTCCTCAAAGAGATCTTGGAGAGTCTGTGATGAGTTCCCCCACCGTACGTTGGCGCAGGAGCAGCCACAGCGGCGACACTGGCGGCGAATGCGTCGAGATCGCCGCCCTCCCCACAGGCGTCATCGGCGTACGAGACAGCAAGAACCCCGACGGCCCCCACCTCACCCTCAGCCGCCACGCCTTCCGCACCCTCCTCGACCACGCGACGACAATGCCCCCCACCGTCACTCGATAAGCCCACAAGGTGGGCCGCCGGGCGGCAATTTGCCCATGCGGATGAGATCCACCAAGGCAGTCAGACGAGGTGTGATGGTTGATCGAGCCAGAGGCGCTGGTCTTGTGAGGAGATGAGAAGACCGAACCGGTCCTCGGTTGGGCTGCCTTGCCCGATCCACCAACCGAATGCATCTTCCAATTCGTTCCATAGCCGTCGGTCGCCGTACTGGGTTACGTCGAAGTCGTCCTTGCCGGGCTCGTAGTCGCAGGCCGCCCAGGCGCCGTTTGGATGACCGATCTCGCACAGCAGCAGGGAGAAGGAGCCGTTGTCACCGCTCGCTCGGAACATGCCGAGTTTTGGGACTCGCGCGGTGGCGGCGAGCGCGAACGCTGACCCGGCGTGGTCGATGCTCCGGGGATCGAGCCGTGTTGTGGTGGTGTCGGCGCGGTCGGCGTTGTGTGCGTTCCACCGGACTGTGGCGCGCTGGTCGCGCAGCATCATGTATCCGCAGTGGCCGTGTAGCCGCCCGTACGCCGTCGCGCCCTGGACGGTCAGGCGCAGTTTCCAGCCACGTTGGATCGTGGGTTGCCAGGGCGTCACGATGATTCCGCCCGGCCGCGTCTGTTCCACCCAGGCGTAGGGGATTTCGGCCACCGCGCAGGTGGCGTGGATACGGTCGTACGGTGCGCCCTCGGCGTAGCCCTTGCTCCCATTGCCGATGATCAAGCGAGGTGCTGAGCCGGCCATCTTGAGGTTGTCGGCGGCCTGTGCCGCAATCTGATCGTCGACTTCGATGGTGGTCACGTTTTGGGCGCCGACCAGGTGAGCGATAAGCGCGGAGGTCCAGCCGGTCCCGGTGCCGATCTCCAGCACCCGGTCATGAGCTCTGAGTTCGAGCAGCTGTAGGAAGTCGACGACGGCGAGGGGGGCGGACAGGGAACTGGTGGGAGTTCCGGCGGGGGCGTCGGCGGCCGCATGGCCGTCTTGGCGCTGCGTGACGATGGACCCGTCGCTGTACACAGCGGTCCACCAGTTGTTCGGGTTGGCGGCTTGATCGATTCTATGACCAGCGCCGCCGCTGTGGTCGGGGGTGAGCCACCCTGTGGCGGGTGCGAACAGGTGCCGCGGGGTGGCCAGCAGCGCCTCTCGCCAGCGAGTGTCGGTGAGATGGCCTTGGGCGTGGAGCAGGTCGGCCAGGGCCCGGTTCAGTTGCTCACCTGTGGCCGACCTGCTCCACGCCCAAGGTGCGTCGGTCACGTCGGCACTCCGGTCAGTTCGTCAGCGAGCGCGGCGGCGATCGGTGCGCCGGTCTGTTCGGTGAGCCATCCCCATTCCCCTACCGGGTTGGTCTCCAAGAACACCCAATGGTTCGACGTGTCGCAGATGAGATCGACGGCGCCGTATGTGAGTCCAAGCTGCCGGTGCAGAGCGACCAACTTCGCGGACAGCTCGTCGGGAAGCTTCGGCTCAGCGTAGATCAGAGAGTCGTAATCACTTCGCCAGTCGGTTTTGGCGGCCTCGCTGCCGGCCGCGATTTTGATCGCGAAAACCCGGTTGCCAACCACCACGGCACGCACCTCGAATGCCTTGGGGATTTGTTCTTGAAACAGGTGTGCCGTGCGGGAGATGGCCTCATCCAGCAACTCCTCGGGATCGCTGATCGGCGTTGTGTAAAGGACGCGGACCTGATCCTCATCGCCATGCCAGATCCCGCCGAGCGGTTTGTAAATGAGCGGGCGGCCCAGGGACTTGGCCCACTTATGCGCCGCCAGCGGATCAGAGGTGATGAGCGTTTGAGGGACGGCCAGACCGATCTCGGCAGCAGCGGCTAACTGGACCGGCTTGTATTCGGCCCGCGCGGCGGCCAATGGGTTGTTCACCCACATGCAGTGGGCAAGGGCCTGGATGACACCGCCGAATCCCCGGCGCGCCTCCCGGAACGCGAATGCCCGTTCGGGACCGGACATCCGCGTGTCCAGCACGAATTGTTCCGGATGCCGGTAATAAACGGCACCAACGGACGCCAGATCAAGAACCTGTCTCCTGCTGTCAACCATGTCGATCCGCCCTCGCCAACGGTCGCCGGGCCCGATCGTTGCGGACATGGCCACATGACCTGGGAACTGCGCGGCGTCCAGCCGTACAACTGGGACGCCGCGTACCGCAAGGTCGGCGGCGACACGCTCCGCGGCTACATCCCGGCCGCTGGCTAAGATGAGCACCGTTTCGGCGTGGGGGTTCACTCCCCGCCCGTCTCTTCTCCGGGCGAATTCCCATCAGGGTCGCCGGTTGTCTCGTTGGTTCCGCCCTCATGCTTACCCGCCCGCGGCTGCGGCACTCGCAAGAACCGCAAAGCCCATGGCCGTGCCGGGCTCGCCGCCGCGGTGGTCCGCGACAGTAGATTACCGATCGGATTGAGCGGGAAAAGGTCACCGCTCCTATACATCAGACCGCGCGATTCACCGTCCGGTGTATGCGTCAACAAGTCAGGACCGTCAGTTCGGTGCATCATCTCGGTCATTAGATAGTCTTGCTCCTCGTGGTCGAGTTAACGGCGATCACAGCGCAGTTCCAGCCGATCAGCGTTAATCCTGGCCGGCTCTTCCGGCTGATCGCAGGTCCCACTCACTGGCCCGCTGAGGATAGATACGTGGCCGACGCCGTCGAACGCCAGAAAATTCACAGACATTCACACCGGCAAAACCCAATCCTTGACGGGTAGCCAGGCGGGCGGGCAAGGTCGGAAGGTCCGCTCTCAAGGTTTTCGACAGGGGAGCCGCCATGACCGCCACCCCCGACGCGCCAAGCTCCGCCGGCGGGGACGTCGGCAGTGACGATGGGGAGGTTGACTTCGTCGGGGTCGACGATGAGTCACCGGCCAACAAGTGCCCGGCCATCCTCGTGGTCCCCGGGACCGGCGACCTGCTGCAGGTCGGAAGACGCGTCACCGACCCCGCCACCTTGGCCCAGCTCGCCCGGCACACTTCGATCTCCGATGATGAGGTCGCGATCTGGATCCCGGCCAACCTGAAACAAGGCCTGCTCGACGCCCTCACCGGCGCCTACGATCAAGGCAACACCGGTCCGGGTGAGCCGACCTTCGAGCAGCTGCTGGCCACTGTGGAACGGTCCGTCGTCCACCTCGAAGCCCGCGACACCTACGACCCCGCCGACCCCGCCTTCGTTAAATGGCGGCAAGACGACGACACCAGCTACCCGTGGGACGCCTGGATCGATCTGGTCGGCGGCGCGGTCGCCCGCGGTGTCCACTTCCGCCGCCTGCGGATCGTCTCCGAGCCGGTCAGCGACTACATCCGCTGGGAACACGCCATCAGCTACGGCAATCTCAAAGCCGGCGAGGAACTGCGCTGGCTGCCCCGCCACCTGGCCTACGACCTGCCCCAACCCGTCGCTGACTTCTTTATGTACGACCAGCGGCTGATCGCCTACAACTTCACCGCCGGCGACGGCACCGACACCGGACGGATGGAATACGTCGCCGATCCCCGCAAGATCCTGCCCATCGTCGGCATGTTCGAGATTCTGTGGGAGCGCGCCATCCCGCACGTCGACTACACCCCGTCTTAACCGGCCTCAACGCCGTCCAGCCGGGCCAGCGCGGCCCGGATCCGCCTCGTCGCCGCCGCGCCGGTCTGAGCGAACGACCACAGCCGCTCCCACGTCGCGACATACAACGCGACCTCGGCGGGCTGGGTCACCGACAAAAATCCCGACACCAACTCGACGGTCACCAGGTGGCCGTCGATGATGTCGAACGCCTCTTCCGGATGCACCGACCGCCGGTCAGCATCGATCGGGATGACCCCCAGGAACACATTCGGCCGTCTCCGGACCTCGAGTAGTGCCGCAGCTGCTCACGGTGCACATCCAGCGCGTACGGCCGGTACCACAACACCAGCTCCTCCAAAAGAAAGAACCAGCGGGCATCCGGTCGGCTGAGCAACCTTTGCCGATCCATCCGCTCCGCCACCGCACGCGCCACCTCGCCGCCCGGATCCTCTGTCTCCACGGCCTGCTCGACGATCACCCCGGTCAACGCCGCCCGCGTGTACGCCTCGGTCTGCACCATGCCGGGGAACACTTTAGGCTGATACGACCGCGCCAGCTTCAACTCCTCATACTGCTGCCGGACCGACTTTTGTGCGGCCTCCAGGCCGCCCCGGTTCAGCTGCTCATACGGGATCCACATCCCCGCGACGGCCGCCTGCTCTTGCAGCAGTTCCTCCATCTGCCGCTCGGACACACCGCAGATCGAACACCACAACCGGACATGCCGGGCCGAGATCGTCCGCCGCCCGTTCTCGATCATCGAAACCTGAGACGCGGACTTCCACCCCGCCAAGGACGCGAACGCCCGACCCGAGATGTTCCGGGCCTTGCGCAAACCCCGCAGCTTGCCGCCCAACAGCTCCCGGGCCGCCTGCGCAGACGACGACGGCGACGAAGGCATGATGGGCAATAATGCCTCAGCTCCCAACGCACGCCGAGGAAACCACCGGCATAGGACGTTGATCGCCGCTGGTTCCGGCCGCGCCGCAGCCGGGCTCCACCTCAGCGTGCTGTGCGACCATCCGAAGATCGCCACCGTCTTCGGGGTCAGGGGCTGCGATAGGGGGTCGGCCGCAGGCGGGTCCGATAATGTGAGGCAGGCTTGACGTGGCGTTGTGGCCGACCTACAGCGAGGATGCGGCGTGGCTCACGAGATCAAGACAAGCGATCTGAAGACGCACATTCCGCATCCGGCGCGCGTCTACGACTACTGGCTGGGTGGCAAAAACAACTTCGCCGCCGACCGGGAGGTCGCGGAAAAGACCCTGGCGGTGGCGCCGGAGACATCGCAAAGCGCCCGATCCAACCGGGCGTTCTTGCGCCGGGCGGTGCGGCTGGCCGCCGAGGCGGGGGTCCATCAGTTCCTCGACATCGGCTCCGGGCTGCCCACCATGGAGAACACCCACGAGGTCGCCCAGAAGACGGCGCCCACGGCTCGGGTGGTCTATGTGGACAACGACCCCATCGTCTCCGCGCACGGCCGGGCGCTGCTGGCCGACTCCGGATCGACCACCGTCGTCCAGGCGGACCTGCGCGACCCCGACTCGATCGTGCGGCACGACGAGGTACGCCGGCTGGTGGACCTCGACCGGCCGGTCGCGTTGCTGTTGCTGGGGATCTTGCACTTCATCGCCGATGAGGACGACCCCTACGGGATCGTCGAGCGGCTGCGTGCCTCCCTCGTCCCGGGCAGCTATTTGATCTTCTCTCATCTGACCGGCGACGCCGATCCCATCAAGGCCGAAGAGGCGATGGACGTGTGGCGGCGCTCCCCCGGCACCCCGCCGACCCTGCGCGATCGCGCCCAGGTGGAGAGGTTCTTCGGCGATTTCGACATCCTCGCGCCCGGCATCGTGCCGCCCGATCAGTGGCGTCCCGAGCCGGACGGCGACGCCCCCGACCGGTTCTGGCTCTGGGCCGGGGTCGGCATCAAGAAATAGGCGGGGAACCCGCGGGCTCGAAGAGTTCGACCACGTTGCCCGCCGGATCTTCGACCAGGATCTGCTTGCCGCCCGGACCGGTGACGATGTCGTTGCGGAAAGGCACGCCATCGGCCCGCAGCCGGGCGACCTCTTCGGTGATGTCGGGCACGATGAGATGAATGCGGTTCCAGCCGCCCGGCTCGGGTCTGCGCCCATCGGGCATCGGCCGCCCCGCCGAGCTCTTCGGCCCGGCCAAGAGCAGCCGCAAATTGCCGCGGGTGACGTCGGCGAACGCCGGCGCCGCACTGGTACGCAGCGTGAAGCCGAGATGACCCGTATAGAAGTCGACGGCCGCCTGTACGTCATCGACCATGTAGCGAACGTTGACCATGTCTTGCGTGCTGTCTTGCGTGCTGGTCATCACTTCTCCTGGATATGGGAGCGCGTGGGTGCCGCGCCCACGGCGGCCAGCCAGAAGCCGATACGGGCTTCGAGCTCGGCCGCCATCAATTCGAAATCTGGATAGGTCTTCTCGTGGTCGCCGGCGGAGGCGGCCGGGTCGGGGATGCTCCAGTGGACATGGGCGGGGCGGCCGGGGAACTCCGGAGCGGCCTCCCGGGCCCGATCGCACAAGGTGATCACATAGTTGAAACGCCGCTCGCCGAACACGCTGAGGTGTTTGGG
>CALAED010000011.1 GCA_937891035.1 uncultured Thermomonosporaceae bacterium
CCCAGCGCCGGGGCGACGTGATCCGCCGCGGTCGCGACCGCGTCGATTGGGCCGATCATTCGAAGTGAGCCCGCCGGCCCCCACGCTCCATCAGGCGAACCTGCGCCCACGACCGGGTGCCACCACCACAACCGCTCGCCGTCGGCTGGGTGATGACCGAGCACCACGTCCACGCGACGTCCCGCCTGGCCGTCGCCGCCCGGCCGCGACACTCGCATGAAGTATCCGCGGGTCTCCGTCTTCAGGCCGAGCGCATGGAGCGCCCCGGCGAGCATGCTGAACCCGGTGGCCGCCGCGATGGCCTCATCAGAGCCGACCAGTCCCACAACGCCTGCCGGCACAACCGCGGACTGGACGCGGGCGTACGGCGCGTCAACCGCACGCCGCGGCACCTCCGTACGGTCGCGGACATGGCGTCCTGGACGTGGACGATCGAAGCGAGCCATCCGACCTCCACAAGCCGCTGGGTCCCGGCCGTCCGCCGGGTGTTGTTGTCATTCATCCTGTGGGGCGGGTCACCGGGTTGATACCGCGTGATCGATTCGTACGATGCGGATCCCCTTGTGCCAGTAGTAAGCCACCGACTCCCGTTGGAGAGCGTGGCCGAGCTGACGCAATGAACGCGTTGATGGTTGCCATTCGTCTGCGACGATTACCAAGGCGTCAAGTATGGCGCTGTCGGCACGCGGGTAGCAGTACGTCAGCTCCGCGCGCCGCCAATGGACGCCACAATCGTCGGTTTCCTCGATGATCCACAACATTGCGACAACTCATCCGGGGACTTCAATTAATGTCCATTACTTGCATGGGCCCGAGCTTCAGACCGTCTTCGAGCGCCGTCATGATGAGTTGGGCCTCGGCCGGATACTTCTGGATGAGATCGGCCATAGATTGGAGCTCCACGGCGGTGGCGCGCAGTTGTTCATGGTTGCCGAGTTCGGGTTGAACGGCCAACACTTCTGGTCCTTTCATCGTCACGTTCATAGATGTTTGATTCATGAGATTCCAGGCGTTGCGCGGTCTCCGGCCGCGCGCCTTCGCTTTTCGCCTATCCGACCGGGGACTTCGCGGTTGGACCAACCTCCTGGCGGCCACGAAGTGTGGCGATTACCGCCTTGCCGCTGCCGGACGGGACGCAGGTCCACGCCGCGCACAGGGCGTCGACGACATACAGGCCGCGCCCGCCTTCGGAAACGAAGTCCGGCGGAAGCGGCTCCGGAGCCTCCGGAGAACTATCGTGAACCTCGATAACCGGATGACGTTCCGCGTCGACTCTCACCACGACTAAGAACGGCGTATCGACCGTCGCGTTGAGTGCGTTCGTGCTTAGTTCACTAACGATGAGCACCCCGTCGTCCACGCTCTCGGGAAAGCCGAGCGCACGAAGATTCGTCGCCACGAAAGCGCGGGCCGCTCGCACCGATTTCGGATCGGGATCCAGCTTTACCTCGATGCCCGTGGCTGGGTCGGGGTATGCGGCTGAGGCGTCGGGGTGCATTTCCTTGGTGTCCCTCTAGTCTTCTCCGAGCCAATATTCGACAGAAGCGCAAGTCTGCGGGCGGCAAGGTTGACGTATCGGGCTGGTCCGTCACCGATGATGCCCACGGCCCGGTCCCCTTGCGGAGAGGTCCGGTTTGGTCGCACACAGCAACCTGCCGCAGATCAGAGCCGCTGGCCATGGACGCTCTGTACGAATCACGCAACTAATTGTGAGCGAGCTCGTACGCGGCGTACGAAAGCTAGAGGTCGAGCGACCGGGCCAGCGACTTCACCTCGGGTGACAGTCGGCTTTCCTGTTCGCGGATCTCAGCGACGGCCTGCTTGGCGACGCGCTGGTGCCGCCACCACACCGGCGAAACGTCCCGGGCTTCGAGCAGCGCCCGGACGGCGGTCTTGCGATGGCCGGCGTCCAGATGCGCCTTTGCCACGTCCATCAGGTGCGCGCCCCAGGTGATGCCCTTAAGGTCGCCGGGCTCGATGTGCCTCGCCGCCTTCAGAGCGGGCGTTGGCTTCCTCAGCGTGCTGTAGGCGTAGGTGGCCTGCATGTCCACCAACGCGGGTGCGAATGAGCTGTGATGATAGACCTGCACTTCCCGGTTCAGGCGGCCGGCGCCCGCCCGGGCGAGGTCGAGGTACTCGGCCGGGTCCCGTTCAAGCGCGGCTGAGGGGGCGACGGCTGTCAGCAGCAGCTTCCCCCACACACCGATCTCCAGATCACCGGCGCGGAAGGACTTCGGCTCCACCTGGTCCGCCATCACACAGGTGAGCCGCTCAGCTTGTTGATAGCGGCCCTGGTGGAACAGCGTCCACGAGTAGCTGGCATGCAGAATCGCCCACAGCAGCCGGTCGTCGCCGCCATGCGCCGTGGTGATGGCGCGCTCTGCCGCGATCGCGCCGAGGTCGTTGCGCCCGATCTGCGTCATGAGAGAGGACGCGAGGTCGTAGGCGAGCGCGAGCGCCGGCACGGCCGGTGCCCCCAGGGAGGAGTGGGTGATGCGTGCCTCGCCGACGAGACGCGGCAGTTGCGCGAGTACCTCACCAAACTTCCCAGACCAGTATGCTCGCCACGCGTCGCCGACCGTCCGCTTTAGCTGCGGCAGCGGCGTCGGCGCTCCGCCGTCGGAGGCCTTGATGCCGGGCAACAGATTCGGGTCGAGCAGCATGTCCCGTACGGCCAGCACCGAGCCACCGTCACGATCGGCCTTGAGGTGGTCGCGGCGGTCAACCAGTTCGCCGATCTCGACGTCGAGCGCGCGTGCCAGCGCACTGATCGTCGACAAGCGCGCCGAAGTGCGCTTGTTGCGTTCCAGCATGGAGATCAGATCCCGCCTGACCTCGGCAGCCTCGGCGAGCTCTTCTTGGGTAAGCCCCCGGTCGCCGCGTAGTCGCCGTAGCCTGTCGCCGATCGTGCCAGCGTCCATCGGCCCTGCGCCTCCCCTCTTGGTCGTCGCACACCACAGGGTATGGCGCAGGGTTAAATCGCGTATACGGAACACCTGGCAATGATCAGGTGACGGTGTGTTATCCAGCGTGAGACGTAGAAGTCCCCCGTGACCGAGAAGGCCAGGAGTCAGGGTGAGCCGAACGAGGGTGGGATTGGGCCTGATCGCGGTCGCCGCCGGAGCCGCCTGGTCGACGGGTGGGTACGCAGCCGTTCAACGCGGTGCCGCGGCCCTGGTGGCCGCCATCCCCTTTCTTCTCATCGCCGGTGGACTGATACTCCTGTTGCGGGTGCTCGCGCCGCGAGGCGCTTTGGCGGGGCCGTTGGTTCTGATGGGAGCCGGCGGTCTCTGGGCCGTCGCGAGCGAGGGGTTGCTATCGCTCGCGGTCGAGCGCGTGGTACCGATCGGTTTGACCATTGGAGGCGTGGCGATCGCCATGAGCAACCGATCTCCCGAGGCGGATCTCGACACTGGCGTGGTGACCCGCACGGCGTTCCTGTTTCCCTCGGGACCGAATCCGGCCAGCGGGCCGCGTGCGACCCGCCGACCTTCCTGGCTCGCCCGTGGATGGTGTGCCACGAGCGGATCACCGGTGGCAAACGCGCGAGTGGCGGCGCGGGTGCTGTCCCTTCGGGCGACCGGGGGCGCACAATGACGGACGTGACTCAGGGGAACGCATACGTGGGCGCGCGGGCGCCGCGGGTCGAGGACGGGCGGTTCGTGACCGGGGCGGGCCGGTTCGTGGCAGGGGTGCGGCTGCCCGGGATGCTGCACGCGACGGTCGTGCGCAGCCCGATCGCGCACGGCGCGGTGACCCGGTGCGACCCGGACGCCGCGCTGGCCGCGCCGGGAGTGCGGGCCGTGCTCACGCCGCGCGACGCGGCGACATTACGGCTGCCATGCATCAGCACCGCGCCCGGACAGCGCGAGGCCTCCTATCCGGTGCTGACGGAGGAGATCCGCTATGTCGGCCAGCCGCTCGCCCTGGTCGTCGCCGAGTCGGCCGCAGCCGCGGAAGACGCCGCTGATCTGGTCGAGCTGGACTTCAGCGAGCGGCCCGCCTTGGTCGGGGCGGAGGCGGCGCTGGCCACCGGGGCACCGCTGTTGTATCCGGAGTGGGGCACCAACCTGGTCAGTGAGTTCGTTGTCGGGGATGCCGACGCCGCCGCGGCGATGGCGGACCACGTCGTCGAGCTGACGCTGCGACTAGGCCGCGTCGCGCCCTGCCCGATGGAGCCGCGCGGAACCGTCGCGACGTGGGAGCCGGCCCGGGGCGAGCTGACGGTCTGGACGTCCACGCAGGCGCCGCATCTGGCTCGCGATCATCTGGCCGGCGCGCTCGGCATCGGCTGCGACCGGGTCCGCGTGATCGGCTGCGATGTGGGGGGCGGGTTCGGCGCGAAGGAGCACCCCTACCCCGAAGAAGTCCTCGCCTGTCTCGCCACCAGGCGATTGGGCCGGCCGGTCACATGGATCGAGCGGCGCGGCGAGCATTTCACCTCGACCCTGCCCGCCCGCGATGCCGTTCACCGTGGCCGGCTCGCGCTCGACGCCGACGGCCGCTTCATCGCGCTGTACGCCGACATTCTGAGTGATCTCGGCGCGTATCCGGCCAGCGTCGGGGTCAACCCGGCCGCGGTGTCGGCGCTGATGCTGCCCGGGCCGTACCACTTCGACCAGGCGGGCGCCAAGGTCCGTGCCGTCGTCACCACGACGACCCCCATTGGCTCGTTCCGTGGCTTCGGGCAGCCCGAGATCACCTGGACGCGGGAGCGGCTGATCGACGAGGCCGCGCGCGGTCTCGGCCTCGACCCGGTCGAGCTGCGGCTGCGCAACATGATCCGGCCGGCGGAGTTTCCCTATCCGAGCCGCACCCGGCAATCGTACGACTCCGGGGACTACGCGGCGGCGCTCGAGTTGGTGCGCGACCGCGTCGCGGCCCGGGCGGCCGCGACGCCCCGCGACGGGAAGCCGCGCGGCGTCGGGTTCGCCTGCCACGTCGAGCACACCGGGATGGGGCCGTCCGCGGAGATGGAGGCGGCCGGCATCAACGCCGGCGGATTCGAGATCGCGGTGGTGCGGATGGAGCCCGACGCCTCCATCGTGGTCTCCTCCGGGGTATGCGGCATGGGCCAGGGCATCGAAACCACCCTCGCCCAGCTGGCCGCCGACCGCTTGGCCGTCCCGATGGACCGCGTCAAGGTCGTGTTCGGCGACACCGCGTACGCGCCGTACTCAGGGCTCGGCTCGATCGCCAGCCGGTCGCTCACGGTCGGCGGCGCGGCCCTCATCGGCGCGGCCGACCGGCTCCGCCGGCGAATCCTGGCGATCGCCGCCCACCGACTCGAAGCCACGCCGGGCGACCTGGAGATCACCGGCGCGGCGGTCCGGGTCAAGGGAGATCCCGCCGCGGCCATCACCCTGGCCGACATCGCCGCGGCCGCGTGGCGCGGCCGCGACCTGCCGGACGGCATGTCGCCCGGACTCGAAGAGCGCGAGGTCTACGACCCGCCTGCCAACGTCTATGGATACGCCGCCCACGCGGCCGCGGTCGCCGTCGACCCGGACACCGGGAAGATCGAGATCGAGGGATACTGGGCGGTCACCGACTGCGGCGTGGTCGTCAACCCCACCATCGTCGAAGGACAGCTGCACGGAGGCATCGTGCAGGGCATCGGCATGGCCCTGACGGAGGAGATCGCCTACGCACCGGACGGCCAGCCGCTCACGACCACCTTCATGGACTATCTGCTCCCCTCGTCGCCCGAGTCGCCGCCGATCGAGGTCGAGCTGATCCAAGTACCCTCACCGGTGACCCCGGGCGGCATGAAGGGCGTCGGCGAGAGCGGGGTGATCAGCGCGCCGGCCGCCGTCGGCAACGCCGTCGCCGCCGCGCTCCCCCACGTCGCCGGCCGCATCACGGCGACGCCGCTCACCCCGTACGCCATCTGGTCGGTGTCGCGGGACGGCTGAGCCGGTCAGCCGACGGCGGCACCTCTGAGCGGCTGGTAGCCGGGGAACTCGACGGTGATGCTTTTGATTTCGGGCGGCAGCTTGTAGGAATTGGCGTGCGTCATCGTGCCGCCCGGCATGATCCGATAGTCGCCGCCGCCGCCCAGACCGATGCACAGGCACCGGTTTTGTGAATCGCGCAAGGTGTAATAGCGCCGACCGGTCGCCTCATCGTAAAGCGTGACGCCCATCGTGCCGCCGCTGGCGCCACCGAAATAAAAGACGTTGGTGACCGGGGTGGCGAACTGGGTCGTACTGTCGAACTGCTCGCCGCCGTTGTTGGTCAATTTCCAGACGAGGTTGACCAGGCCGGTCGGCGAGCGCCGCAGCTCGGTGACGTCCAATTTGAGAGAACGCACCTCCTGAGCCTTCGGTTGCGCGGCGCCCACCGGCCGTCCTGGCGCCGCCGGCGCCGGCCCGGGGCCGGCCGGCGCCGGGGCTGGTCTGGCGAAGGTGACTGTGACCCGACGGTTGCGCTGCCGGCCGGCGTCACTCGAATTCGCGGCGACCGGTTCCTTGGACCCGTGCCCCGCCGACTGGTAGCCGACGCCGGGTCGGGTGATGAGCCTGCTCAGCACGCGCTGGACGGCCTGCGCCCGGCGCAGCGACAGCGGATCGTTGATCGCGTCGTTGCCGGTGTTGTCGGTGTGCCCGTCGATCTGCACGGTCGTGTCCGCCGACTGGTCGATCCGCTTCGCCACATCGGTGAGGATCGACTCGGCCTTCGCGGTGATGTCGGCCTTGTTGAGCGCGAAGAGCACGTCCGAGGACAGCCGGAAGCTCTGGTTCGCGTCGCCTTCGTCTACCGCCTGATCGCCGCCTTCGACGGTGCTGACCAGCGGCAGGATCGTCGGCGGGCGGGCGCCGGCCGGATCGGCGCCGGCGGGCGGCGCGGCCGGACCCGGGCCGATCGGAACGTCGGGGAACACCTGGGTCAGCGGCACCGAGACGGCGATCCGGTGCACGTCTGCCGGCGGTGCCGGCAGGACCGCGTAGAACTCGGCGGATCGGCCCGGCTCGATGGTGGTGTTCAAGGTGTCGCTGCACAGGCATTCGCCGCCGGCCCCGGTCAGCGGAAAGTACCGCTTGTTCGCGACCGGATCGACCAGCGTGATCCCGGTGGCCTTCGGCCGGGTCGGTTCAGCTGGCCGCACTCCGTCCGCGGCGGGCCAATCCAGTGTGTAGGTGGGGGAAAACGCCTCGGCCTCCCCGTTGACCAGACGCACCCGCACCAGCACCGAGTTCGCCGGGCCACGATCCAGCGCGATCAATTCCGCCCGCACTTTTCCTTTCTGCACGGCCATCGGCGCGCTGGCGAGCGCCTGCCCCGCGCCTTTCTCGTTGCCTCCGCCGCCCTCTCCTCCGGCGGGCGGTCGCGTGCTTATGTCTTTCGCGGAGCGCTCGCCACCGATCACGCCGCACCCGGCGGCGGCCAGCACAAGGCAGGACAGCGCGGCAGGAGCGAACAAGCGAAGTGGTGAGCCCATCGGTCCCCCGATTGAACGTCTCTGATCTCGCCAGCGAGAAGCGCTGGTCTTGGCAAGCCCTCAGCGTCGCACGGCGCATCACAACGCGGCTCACTACGCACGCACGGGCATTGACCAGGCGTGCACTAACGCCGATGTGACGGCGCAGTTCCCGCCGTCGGCCAAGCGGGCGGTGCTGGACGCCTTTCAGATCTCACGCGGGTTCGGCGCGCTGCCCTCCCGCTGCTCTCACGTGGCCACCTGTCTTCGGCGACACGGCCGTGGCCTGCCTGCGGGACGCCGTCAGGCCCTTCACCACGGGCGCTCATCTCATGGGTCGGCCTCGCGCTGGTCGGCGCACTCGCGTTGCTTGCGCGCAGGTCGCGTCGCGGCGTGGTCGGCGATCCCGGTCGTACTCGCCGGGCAGACCCTCGCGCTGCATGTGCTCATACCCCTCAAGGACGCCTACGGCGGATAGCCGGCGCCGGCGGCGAGCGCACCGCAACAGCAGCCGAGCAGCTGCGATCTTGGTCTTCATGCAGGCGAGCTTGACGGCGATGGCCGGAAAGTCGCCGATCTTCTCGCCGAACCGCTCGCGTTCGCGGGCGTAGGCGAGCGCGTAGTCGTAAGTAGTCGTAGGCGGCCCTTGCTCGCGAGGGGCGAAATGGGATGTCATGCACGGGAGCCGCGTCTTGGTCCTCGTTTGAGGTGGCCTGCGGTGTTTTGGTGAGCTCGGGGGCTGACGAGCGGGAGGCCTAGTGGACGGCGTGAGACGGGCATGCGGGCGGGTGCTGGTGCCCGTGCTGGCCGGTGTGACGGCGATCAGCTTGGTGCAGGGGGCGCCGGCGGCGGTGGCGGAGCCCGAGCCGCTTCCCAGGCAGCCGGTGGCCACCGGGTACGGCGGGGCGGTGGCCTCGCTCGACCCGTATGCGTCGCATGCCGGGCTTGAGGTGCTCAGGCGGGGCGGCAACGCGATCGACGCGGCGGTGGCGACGTCGGCGGCGCTGGGGGTTACCAGGCCCTATGACGGCAGCATCGGCGGCGGCGGGTTCATGGTGATCTACTCGGCGAAGACCGGCAAGGTCGCCACGATCGACGGTCGGGAGGCCGCGCCGGCGGCGGTGAAGCCGGACGTGTTCATCGACCCGGCCACCGGGCAGGCGATTCCGTTCGCCGAGCGGCGCGTGTCCGGGCTGTCCATCGGTGTTCCCGGGGTTGTCAGTACGTGGCAGCGTGCGCTTTCCCGGCACGGCAGGATGCCGCTGCACAACGTGCTGAAGCCGGCGACCGATCTCGCGCGGGACGGCTTCGTCGTTGACGCGGAGTACCAGCGGCGCACCGAGCAGAACCTCGACATCTTGCGCGACTTCACCTCCAGTCGCGACACGTTCCTGGTCGACGGGCAGGCCCCGCGGGAGGGCACCGTCTTCCGTAATAAGGAGCTCGCGCGCACGTATGAGATCCTCGCCGATGGCGGGGCGTCGGCGTTCTACACCGGTGAGATCGCCGAGGCGATCGCGGGCACCGTCACGAACCCGCCGAAGGTTCCCAGCACCACGCGCAACGTGCGTTCGGGCCAGATGACGGTCGATGACCTGAAGAACTACCGGGCGTTGGACAAGGCGCCGACAAAAGTCGACTACCGCGGCGCCGAGGTCTATGGGATGGCGCCGCCCTCGAGTGGGGGTATGACGGTCGGGGAGTACCTCAACATCGTTGAGGGTTTCGACCTGAAGTCCATGCCGCGGGCGCGGGCGCTGCACCACATGATCGAGGCGTCCGCGCTGGCGTTCGGCGATCGGAACGCCTACATCGGCGACGACCGCTTCGTGAACGTGCCGGTGACCGGCATCCTCTCGCAGGGCTTCGCTGACGAACGGCGCCGGCTGATCGGGCCGTCCCCGGCGGCCAAGCCGGTGCCCGCCGGAGACCCGTGGCCGTACAACGGCGGCGGCACGCCCCGCCAGGGTGTCAACGCCTACAGCGACGGTTCGACCACCCACCTGACCACGGCGGACAAGTGGGGCAACGTCGTCGCCTACACCTTCACGCTCGAGCAGATCAGCGGTAGCGGCATCGCGGTGCCGGGCTATGGGTTCCTGCTGAACAACGAGCTCACCGACTTCTCCACCAACCCGAACGACCCGGCCAACGCCCCGGCCGGCGGCAAGCGCCCGCGCAGCAGCATGACCCCCACAGTCGTGCTGAAGGACGGCAAGCCACTGCTGGCCACGGGCTCCCCGGGCAGCGCAGTGATCATCACCAGTGTGATGCAGGTGCTGGCGAACCATCTCGACTTCGGCATGAGCCTGCCGGAGGCGATCGCCGCTCCCCGGCTGTCCCAGCAGAACGCGGCGACGACCACCGCGGAGGCCGAGATGATCAACAGCCCCGAGGGCCGGGAACTCGCCAGTCTCGGCCACCAGTTCAGCACATCGAGCACGCTCGGCAACATGACCGGGGTGGCGTTCCTCCCGGACGGGCGGCTGCAGGCCGCCGCCGAGCCCGTGCGCCTCGGGGGCGGTAGCGCCGTCGTCCTGCGGCCGGCCGAATAGCGACCGATCGAGCGACCGTGCCGGTGCCTTCAGGTACCGGCGCGGTCCGCATCAAACGATCACGAACGCACGCCGCTGACGGGCGAGCCGGTTACCGTACGGGGAGGCCGGTGATGGTGCGGCCGATGACGAGGCGCTGGATTTCGCTGGTGCCCTCGAAGATGGTGAAGATCTTGGCGTCGCGGTGCATGCGCTCGACCGGGAACTCCCTGGTGTAGCCGTTCCCGCCGAGGATCTGGATGGCCTCCTCGGTGACCCGTACGGCGGTCTCCCCCGCGTAGAGCTTGGCCATCGAGCCCTCGGCGTTGTCGAAGTCCATGCCCTGCCTGGCCATCCAGGCGGCCCGCCAGACGAGCAGCCGGGCGGCGTCGATCTGAGTCTTCATGTCGGCGAGCTTGAAGGCGATCGCCTGGAAGTCGCCGATCTTCTTGCCGAACTGCTCGCGTTCGCGGGCGTAGGCGAGCGCGTAGTCGTAGGCGGCCCTGGCCACGCCCAGCGCCATGGCGCCGACGGTGGGCCGGGTGGTCTCGAACGTCTTGAGCGCCGCCTGGCCGCCGCCGCGCTTGCCCTCACGCACCCGCGCTATCCGCTCGTCGAACTTCTCCTTGCCGCCGACCAGCAACCGGCCGGGGATCCGTACGTCGTCCAAGATGACCTCGGCGGTGTGCGACGCGCGAATGCCGTGCTTTTTGAACTTCTGCCCCTGCGACAGGCCGGCCGTGTGCTGCGGGATGATGAAGCCGGCCTGACCGCGGGCACCGAGGTCGGGGTGGACCGAGGCGACCACCACATGCACGTCGGCGATGCCGCCGTTGGTGGCCCAGGTCTTCGTGCCGTTCAGCACCCACTCGTCCCTTGCCTCGTCATAGGTGGCGCGGGTGCGGATCGAGCCGATGTCGCTGCCCGCGTCGGGCTCCGATGCGCAAAAGGCGCCGAGGCGGATGTCGTCGGGGGTGCCGAACATCTGCGGAACCCACTCGGCGACCTGCTCGGGCAGGCCGGTGGCGGCGACGGAGGCGGCGGCAAGACCGGTGCCGACGATCGACAGGGCGATGCCGGCGTCCCCCCAGAACAACTCCTCAAAGGCGACCGGGATGCCCAGGCCGTTCGGCTCAAGCCACTGCTCGGCGAAGAAGTCCAGCGAGTACAGCCCGATCTTGGACGCCTCCTGAATGATCGGCCATGGGGTCTCCTCGCGTTCGTCCCACTCTTCGGCGGCAGGACGTACGACGTCGCGGGCGAACTCGTGCACCCACTGCCGCACCTGGCGCAGGTCATCACCAAGCTCAAGCGAGAAGCCCGCCGCCTCATCTGCCATCCGCACGGTCCCTTCCTCGTCGCGGAACGCCAAGCCCTTCGTGGTGTTACCAACGGTAGCATCTAGTCATTACCGAAAGGTAACATCCTCGCGGCCCGCTCGGGGGACGCGCGGCGGCAGCGGTGTGGCGGCGAGCCGCATGATGCGGGCACGGTGGGCCTCCCGATCCTCTTCCGCAGCGTGATAACCCGCGATCTCGGCGGTCACCCGACCGACCCACTCCTCCCATGCGCCGCGGAGCTCAGGCGCCAGCCGATCGCACGAGACGGCCACGTCGAGGACGGCTTTGGCGATCTCGCGACCCATGTCGGCTCCGTGGTAACGGAACCGCTGCGGGAACGTGCCCAGGTGGCTCACGGTCCATGGGCTGCCGGACAGCGCGACCAGCAGGTTCAGATATGTCTCCGCCCCGAAGTCCGATGGCAGGTTCGCGTCGACCAGCCAGGGCCGCAGCGCCCTGAAACCCGACAGCGGGTGGGTACCGAAACGTCCGGCCGCCTCCGGCACCAGGGCCCGCACCAACGGGCCGTACACGGCGATCGTGTTGCTGAGCACCGCCCCCGGTGGCGGCTCGGCGAAGTCCCCGACCACCATGATCGTGTCATCATCAGCCCGCTCGACGGACCGTCGCAGCGCGCGCGGCACGTTGGGCTCGCGGGCCATCAGGTCACCGTCGAGAAAGCACAGCCAGGGGGTGGTCACCCGGCGGGCCCCCACCACCATGGCGGCGCCCTTGCCGAGCGGCGCGTCCACGACCTCGATGCGACGCGCGCGACCCAGCGCGGCAGTGTCATCGGTGGACGCGCTGTCGACCAACAGCACTCGATCGCCGGGGCTGATTGCATCGCACGTCTGTGCGATTACATTCTCTACATACTCGGCTTCGTTATGAGCTACGATCAGGAACGTGATCATGCGTGAGCGAATCCCTTCACGCTGGACTATTAGCTGGTTCCGGGCCTACGATCTCGGCGATTTGGCCAACCTCCGACCACAAGAGATCCTTGAATCCGGCGCGCGGGCCGGCAGCACCTTCCCCGATATCGATGCTCAGGCCTTTTTCGACATTCAGGCACTGCGCCGTGGTCACGTGGCGCGGATGCGGCTGGCCCCGATTCGGTTTGACGGCGTCGTGCGCCTGGCCGAGGATGACCAGCCCATCCATGGAGAGGTAGACATCCACCTTCTCGCGCACGCCTCCGGCTTCGTGGTGATCAGGCCCACCCTACGCGCCGAAGCGGTCCGCCTCCCCCGCGGGGGTTACGGCGTGGAGCTGCTCAAGCAGTTGGAGCGGGCGTTCTGGATCACCGAATACCCGCTCAACTGGCATGTCAGCGATACGCACGACCCATTGCCCGGCGGGGGGCGGCGCCTGATGAACTGGGTGTTCCTCGATCTGTACGAACGCGCCTGCCAATCCGCAAACACGACAAGCACAATTATTGAATGGGCCAACGAAGGCATTCAGGGATGCGATCGGCTGCACACCATGCGGGAGGAAGGCCGGCTGGCCTATCCGTTTCCGGTGAGCTTTGGTACGCAATATGAGCTGGTCGGCTCCGCTTCGGTGCTGAGCACGCTGGCCGACTGCCGGGAGACGCTCGCCCAAGCGCTGTTCGGACACGACGACACGGCGCCGCGGCCGCGACCTATAAATCTCGGTCCCGGCGTCCGGGAGGGCTGGTGGTTTCTCAGCGAAAACCACGCGCTCACCCTCGCGGAGGGCCAATCCGTCGACACCATAATGGACGTCTATAATCCCGACCGCACACAATTGTTGGAATTCCTCACGCTCCGCCGCGGCGTCTTGCGCTGCATTCAGCGCGATACTCAGCAAGTGCTGACCGAACGGCTCGCCGTCAGCCGCCACCAGGTGGAGCGCTGGCAGCACATGGTGGCCAGCACCACCGACAATTACGTCCTGTACGATCGCATCGGGGTGCTGATCGAACCGGCACGACGGCACATCAACGAGATGACGGAGATACGTGATCTCGGCGACCTGGAAAAACAGGTGCGCGATAATCTCGCCTGGTTTCAGGAGCGTATCGACACCCTCGCGGAATGGACGGGCGGTTTGATCGGCGCGGCCGTCGGCACCGCGGCCATGGTGCTCAGCCTGCAGGAACCGGTAAAAGGGCTGCTGGGGCAGGTGACCGGAGACTCCGCGGACGAGGTCGTGAACAACGACGCCATGCTGTTCGGCGGCGTCATGGTCGTGCTGATGGCGTTGTCCTTCGCTCTGTGCATGCTGGGCATCCACATGTTCACGAGCAGGCTGCGTCCGTTCGCCCACGACTTGCCGACCCGCCGGCTGCGCCGACGCAAGAGCGTTGAACCGCTGTGGAGATCATGGGTGCGGAGGGTCGTGCCGTCTCAGGCGCCACCGCCGGCGCGACCCGGGCCGTCGCTGGACGCCGAGCCGCGCTCCGCCGCACCGTGGGAGGACATCGAACCCACGACGTGAGGTCTCGCCGCCGCGACGACAAAGCAGGCGACCGTGCTCACTCGGCGGCGTGGCGGTCCAGAAAGGCGTAGACGTCGGCCTCGTCGACTCCGGGGAAGGCACCTGGCGGCAGCACGGCCAGGACGTGGGAGTGCGCGCGGGCCGACGGCCAGGCGTGACCCTCCCAGCGCGCCGCCAGCTCGGCCGGCGGCCGCTGGCAGCACTCGCCGTTCGGGCACCGCGACGTCCGGCGGGTCGTGGTCTCGCGGCCGCGGAACCATCGGGAGTGCTCGAACGGCACGCCCAGCGTGATCGCGAAGTCCCGTTCGTGGCTTGGATCGATGTGGGACAGGCACCAGTACGTGCCGGTCGGGGTGTCGGTGTACTGGTAGTAGACGGAGTAGCGATCCGCGGTGGCGAACACGTGGCGGCCGCCCCACTCCCGGCACATCCGCTGCCCCTCGATGGCGCCGTACTCGTCGGCGGGGAACACCAGACCGTCGTTGGCGTAGGCCTTGTAGATCGTGCCGCTCTCGTCGTTCTTGGCGAAGTGCACCGGCAGGTCGAGGTGGTGCGTGGCCAGGTTGGTGAACCGGTGCGCCGCCATCTCGTAGGAGACGGAGAACACGTCGGCGAGGTCCTCGACAGAAAGCTCCCTGCCGGCCTTCGCCTCCCGCAGGTACGGCACGACGGCCTGCTCGGGGAGGAGCGTCGCGGCGGCGAAGTAGTTGGCCTCGACCCGCTGGCGCAAGAAGTCGGCGAAGTCGCGCGGCACCGCGTGCCCGAGAGCGAAGTGGCCGAGCGTCTGCAGCACGATCGTGCGCGGCGTGTGCATGCCGAGCTGCTCGCGCTCCAGATAAATCCGGTGGTTGCGCTGGTCGGTGATGGACCGGACGGAACGCGGCAGATCCTGTACGTAGCGGAGCGTGAAGCCGAAGTGCGACACCAGCGAGGTCAGGTTGCCCTGGGACAGCGCGCCCCCGCGATAGCCGACCGCGGTCAGCGTCTTGGCCGCGACTTGCTCGATCTCGCCAAAGTAGTTGCCGCGCGCGTGCATCTTGGCGCGCAGCTCGGCGTTGGCCCGGCGCGCCTCCTCTGGGCTTGCCGTGGGCTTGGTCCGGCTTTGGCGCAGCTCCTGATACAGCGCGAGCAGGTGCTCGAGCACGTCGTTGGGCACCCTGCTGCCGACCCGCAGATGCGGCAGGCCGAGCGAGGCGTAGAGCGGATCGCGCTGGGCCTCCTCCACGGCGATCTCCAGCTGGGCGCGGCGGCTCGGTGGCTGTTTGCGGAGCAGCTCTTCGACCGGTACGCCGAGGGCCGCCGCCAGCGCCTGCAGCAGGGAGAGCTTGGGCTCACGCCGCCCGTTCTCCAGCAGCGACAGTTGCGAAGGGGCCCGGCCGACCCGTTCGCCGAGGTCAGAGAGCGTCAGCTTGCGCGCACGGCGCAAATGGCGCAGCCGCTGGCCGAACATGACGAGGTCTAGACCACTCGTCAAGTTAGCGGATTCTTCTTCCCGCAAGCTCGTCATAGCTTCACCATAGCGAAAATTCTGCTGTTCTTCTGATTACTGGCCAGTTGGTTGGAGCTTCCCGAGTGGCAACACTCAGGACATCAGGGCACAGGGGACGACAAAGAAGGGCAAGTGATATGAGTACTCGTCGCCTCAAGGGCGCCCTCGACGACGCGGCGGACGAGCTGCGGCGCCAATGGAACGACGATCCGCGGTGGGCGGGGATCGAGCGGACCTACTCGGCCGAGGACGTCATCAAGCTGCGCGGGTCGGTGCACGAGGAGCACACGCTCGCCAAGATCGGCGCGGAGCGCCTGTGGCGGCTCCTGCATGAAGAGGACTACGTCAACGCCCTCGGCGCGCTCACGGGAAATCAGGCGGTGCAGCAGGTCAAGGCGGGCCTCAAGGCCATTTACCTGTCCGGATGGCAGGTCGCCGGCGACGCCAACCTGGCCGGCCAGAC
>CALAED010000012.1 GCA_937891035.1 uncultured Thermomonosporaceae bacterium
GCTGAGCCTGGAACGGGCTGAACGCAGGCAGCACCGCCTCGCCTCGCTCATTCGGCCACCACTTGTCGGATCCGTCGATGGCCACGCCCATGTCCGCGGCCGCCGGCACGTCGATCCGCTTGATCGCCGGGAAGATGACGTCGGGGATCGCCACGTTGTTGAGCTCGGGTTGCTGCCAAGGGGCGTTCGGGCCGTAGCGCGCCACATCGCCGTAGTCGATGTGCGGCTGCAGCTGCCAGTTGCGCCACTTCCCGTCGGCGATCTCGTTGTTGTAGATGTCCGCCAGCTTCAGATCGTTTGCGAACAGCTCCTCGGTCCTGGCGGCGAGATCATTGGTGGCCGCCCGCCCCTGTTCCGCGTAGAGCAGGTTGGTGAACTCGGCCAGCCGGAACGCGTACAGGTTGGCCGTCGCCTTCACCTGGTAGAGCACAAGCTGGTAGTAGGCGTCCTGGTAGGCGGCCGGCAACGAGCGGCCGATCCGCTCGGCGCGCGCGGACAGCCGCGCCCATTCGGCGGTGACCCGGGCGTGCTCCTGATAGTTGGTCAGGCTGTACGGATTTGCCTGATCGTCGTACACCACCGCGGACGAGTCCGTGGCCAGGTCCTTGGCGGGGTCGAGGCTGATCTCGCGGTTGAGCAGTTCCGGCTTGCGGCGGGCCTGCAACTGGCCGTACGTGTGGAGGACCTCGGCGATCTCGTCGGCCGCCGCCGGCCCGAAGTTCTGCGCCGCGTAGCGCTCCTCCCAGTCGTCGAGCTTGTCGAGCGTCATCGCGTTCGGGTTCCACGCCATGTCCATGGAGAACTGGAGCGGCAGCTCCTCGTTCTTCATGTCGCCGACGTTGAACATCCAGAGCCGGTCCACGCCGTACTTGTACGACGTGCTCAGCTGCTCCCACGTGTTGGCGAGGTTGGCGGTGTCGACCCACTTGTAGTTGCGGCCGCCGCCGACATAGTCGAAGTGGTAGTAGAGCCCGTAGCCGCCGGCCCGCTCCGGCATCCGCTGGTCGGGCAGCTTGCGCATGTTGCCCCAGTTGTCGTCCGCGAACACGATGGTCACGTCGTCCGGCGGGCGCATGCCGCGGTCCCAGTAGCGCTGGACCTCCTTGTAGAGGGTGAAGACCTGCGGGATGTCCTTGAGGTCGCCGACCTCCTCCGACAGGATCTGCCGCTGGGTGGCGATGATGTCTTCCATCAACGGGATGGCATCGCCGTCCGGCAGGCCGAGGTCGCCAGGGCCGCGCATGCCGAGGGTCACCACGCCCTCGATGTTCTGTTCCTTGATGCGCTCGGCGCCGTCGCGGAAGTACGCCGTCACCGCGTCCCTGTTGGTGCGGAAGCTCCAGTTACCGTTGCCGCCGTACGGGTCGGTGCCGTTCACGGCGTGCCGGTTCCACTCTTCGATGCCGCGCATCATCGGCGCCTCGTGCGAGGTGCCCATGACGACGCCGTACCTCGTCGCCGTCGCGTGATTTTGCGGGTCGTCCTCGGCGAAGGCCCGACCCCACACCGCCGGCCACAGGTAGTTGCCCTTGAGCCTGAGCAGGACCTCGAACATCTTCTCGTAGAGCTTGTGGTTGAAGCCGCCTGGATGCCCCGGGGCCAGCCCAGGCCCGAAGGTCTCCGGCCCCCAGGTGCCGAGGTTGGGGTTCTCGTCGTTGATGAAGAACCCGCGGTACTTCACCGCCGGGGTGCCTTGAGTGTGCCGGCCGGGCAGCACGAACAGGGCGTCCTGGTGCTTGGCGGGCACGTCGTCCCACCAGTACCAAGGCGACACCCCGATCTGCCTCGAGACGTCGTACGCGCCGAAGATGGTGCCGCGCTGGTCGCTGCCGGCGATCACGAACGCCCGGCGGACGCCCGGCAACGGGTTTTGCACCACCTGTTCGAGTGAGGTCTCCCACTTGCCGGCGATTCCGGAGACATCGAGCCTGCCGGCGGAGACGAGCTTGTCGATCAATGCGCTCTTGCCGATGGTGCCGATGAGCACCACGTCGCCTTGCGCCGGCACGGTGTCGTTGGCGATGGCCGGCTGGACCCCGGTGACCCGCTTGATGTCGGCCTGGAGATCGCCCACCACCCGTACGACGCCGGGGAAGTCGGTCGAATCGACGACGAGTGGCGCGGCCTTGCCCGCCGCCACCAGCGGGAAGCGGCCGGGTCCCGCGGCGTCGCTGATGTAGGTGCCGGGACCGGCGGCCGCGCCGCCGGGAGCGTTCCCCCCGGCGGCCCGCGCCGTGGCCGTGGGCGCGGCGACCGCGGACACGACCGTGGTCAGCAGCAACAACGCCAGCGCGGACCGCAAGGGTTTCAAGGGTTTCGTGCCAGGCCTTCTCATTTTTCGCGGACCTCCGCGGGAGAGCGACGGGGTGGCGCCCGGGGCCAGGGAACCTAGGTGTCGAAAGTTTCGTAAATACACCGAAAAGTAAGCGCAAAATACCCAGCCCCGGAGGCCCGGTCAATACCCCGCGGGCATCCCGGCCCAGACTCCGCCCCGGCGCCGCCCGCCGCCGGCTACTTTGTGACGAGGAAGCGGCCGAGGACCAGATAGTCCATCTCCGTCTTGAGGAAGCACTCGACGGCGTCGGCGGGGGAGCACACGATCGGCTCGCCCGCGATGTTGAACGACGTGTTGATCAGACACGGCACGCCGGTGCGATCGGTAAAAAGGCGCAGCAGTTCGGCGAGTTTCGGGTTGTCGTGATCGTTGATCGGCTGGATCCGCGACGTGCCGTTTACGTGGCAGGCGCCCGGAATGAGGTCCACGTAATCGTCGCGGACGGGGAAGACGAAGGGCCCTCGAACCAGCCGACGCCCCGGCCGCGACCTGGGGGCACGCTCAGCTGACCCGGCCGGCCAGGATCTCCGTGAGGTCGTACCGTACGGGCCGGATGAGCTGGGCGTAGCCGCAGGAGGCCGGGTCACGATCCGGACGCCAGCGTACGAACTGGGCGGTGTGCCGGAACCGCATGCCCTCC
>CALAED010000013.1 GCA_937891035.1 uncultured Thermomonosporaceae bacterium
GGCGGGCACGGACCTTGCGGACGAGGCGATACAGGAGCCAGGCGAAGGCGATCAAGACGACCAGCGCGACCACCGGCAGCAGGATGGCGAGCAGGCTCGTACCGAGCGAGACGGTGTCCTCGACGGCGCTCACGACAGGCGTGCCGGTGCCGAGCGTGCCCGCGTTGACGACCGGCCGGATGCTCGTCTTGGCGAGGTGGACGACGAACGCGACGGCGATGCCGAGCACCCAGCCGATCCACGGGTTGTCGCGCATGAACGACGAAGCGTCGACTTGCTCGGCGGCGGTGGTCGCGGCGAAGACCGCGCCGCCGGCAGCCGGCCGGACGGCCGTTTGGATCATGTCGTTGACATGATCGACGACGGCGACCTTGTCGAGCACGACCTCTGCGGCCAGCAGGACGCTGATCAGGGCGATCGCCCAGCCACTGGTCATCCAGTCGAACTCGTCCGGCAGCGGCACCGCGTCGGTGAACCGCGCGAGCAGTCCGA
This sequence comes from uncultured Thermomonosporaceae bacterium, assembly GCA_937891035.1. Taxonomy (GTDB): domain Bacteria; phylum Actinomycetota; class Actinomycetes; order Streptosporangiales; family Streptosporangiaceae; genus CALAED01. The sequence goes on from CALAED010000013.1 coordinate 493, forward strand.
CCACGAGGATTGGAATGTAGGCGTTCAGCCCGGCTGACGCGGACAACCCGAGGCCGGTCACGGCCGCGAACATCATCTCTCCTCGACTAGGCGGAACCTTCCCACATTGGACGAAACAGGGCCCGGCCCGGGTCCCGCCGGGTCACGTGACACATCTCATGTGGTCGACAACGTGATCTACGACTGTGGTCCGCAACGGGAACGTGGCGGTCGGGTGCGGAACCCATGCGACGATCCAATCGTCCCGTACTACAGCGGGCCGGGGAAAGGCGGGCGATGGCGGAATCGGGCACGGGCCGGGGACGGGTACGCGACATCCTCGGCCGCCGCCGTGTCGTCGCCGTGCTCGGTGTGCTGGTGTCGCTGGTCGCCGTGACCGTCCCGGCGGCCGCGTTCGACACCGTACGGTGTGGCGTGTTCGGCAGCGGGTGCGAGCCCGCGCCAGCGCCCCGGTTCGAGCCGCCGCGCATGCGGCTGCTCAGCGCGCTCGACATCGCCACCCAGGGGAAGTACGTGGCGCTCGGCGACTCGTACTCAGCCGGCGAGGGCGCATACCGGATCTCGGCCGATCTCGCCCCGGGGAACCGGTGCCATCGCACCTCCCAGGCGTACTTCCACGCGATCGCCGGCACGTTCCCCTTCCGCAAGGGCGCGGCGTTCTGGGCGTGCTCGGGCGCCACCACCGACGACGTGCTGCGCGGCGGGAATGACGGCGAGCCGCCGCAGGTCGACCAGGTGAACGGCGACACCAGCCTGGTCACGCTCAGCATCGGCGGCAACGACGCCGGCTTCGCCCGGGTGCTGGCCGGCTGCGTCGTGAGGTTGCCGTGGAGCGGGGGGTGCCAGGAGCAGGCGACGCAGATCGCCGGCCGGTTCCAGACGCTGCGCACCTCGCTGCGGACGGTGCTCGACCGGATCGTTGTGAAGGCGCCGTCCGCCCGGGTGATCGTGCTGGGCTATCCCCGGCTCTTCTCCGAAACGGCGGGCCGGAGCTTCGACAACATCAGCGTCGACGACCAGCGGTGGCTCAACCTGCGGGCAAAAGAGCTCGGCGACCTCATCCGGCAGGTCGCTCAGGCCGCCGACCAGCGCATCGTCGCGGCCCGCGGCCCCGGATCGGTGGAGTTCGTCGACCTTCTCCACGGATTCGCCGGGCACGAGATCGGCACCGAGGACCCGTACCTCAACGGCCTGGAGGTCAACCTGTCCGCGCTGGCCGCCGAGGCGCGCAGCTTCCATCCCAACGCCGCCGGCTACCGGCGGCTGGCCCAGCTGGTCAGCCGGCAGATCACCAAGGGCCCGGCCCGCCCCATCCTGCAATTCCGCTGAACCGTCGCACGATCAACCTCCCGAGGGAACAGGCGGAACAGACCGGATTACGGTCGTGTTGTTCGGCACACACTCACCCGTCGACCTCACGGAGACCGGCATGTCGCTGACCCACAGTCCGGGGCCGCTCGCGGGCCATCCGCCGACCACCGTCAACTACACGATCGAAGGTCCGAAGCACAAACTGCTGCTGCACGACTTCCCGCGCCGGGTGCGCGCCGTCTTCGCCGAAGAGACCGTCCTCGACACCGAGCGCGGCGCCCTGCTGCACGAGA
>CALAED010000014.1 GCA_937891035.1 uncultured Thermomonosporaceae bacterium
CTCTGGCGGCGACGACCTCCAGGCGCGGCTGTCGGTCACCAAGGGCGGCTCGGCGGTCGGCACGATCACGATCGGCGGCGACCGGGCCGACCTCGTCTCGGTCGACGGCAACACCTACCTCAAGGCACCGAAGGCGTTCTGGCGCGATCAAGGTGGCGTCACCACCAACCCCGAGGACTTCGCCGGACGATGGGCGAAGGCCCCGGACTCGGCGTTCAACCTCGACATCAAGAACGTGCTCGCCGCCGGCGCCATCGTCCGCGGCCTGCAGGGCGTCGGCTCCTACCAACCCGCCGGCGGGACAGAGAACATCAACGGAACGCCCGCGACCAAGGTGACCGGCGCGGACGCCGAATACTACATCTCCACCGCGAACCCGCCGAAGCTGCTGCGCATCGTGGGCACCGGCACCAGCACGTACCGCTTCGACGTGGCCGAGGTGGCGACGACCGAGGTCGCCACCCTCTTCCAGCAGCTGCGCGACCAGATCAAAGCGCTCGCCGGCGCGCGCGATCCATCCGTCCGCTTCCTCCCGACGGGCAAGATCAAGTCCAGCAACTGCGGGGTGTCCAGCTGCACCGTGAAGCTGTCCGTCACCACGCTGTCGGTCGGCGGCTCCTCTTCTTCCTCGTCCACGCCCATCCGCGCCATCATGTTCGGCAAGATCACCGCCGGCGGTCGCACCGGCCGGACGCTTGGCACCTGCTCCGATAGCGCGCGTACGACGTCAGGCAAGAGGCTCAACCTCAGCTGTACCGTCCGCAGCGGCACATGGTCCTCATGGGTCCGCGGCATCCGCGGCAGCGCGAGCTACTACGTGCAGGCTCGTACGGTGGCCGAGTCGGGAGACGTCAGCGGGCTCTTGACGGTCGTCGATCGCGAGCAGCAGGGAGCCTGACCCCCCGCCGCGCCCCGCCGCGTACACCACCGCGGCTCGGCGGTGGCACCGCCGTGGCATGACTCTGGCCGTATGGGGCACGAGGTGGCAGGTCGTGGCGCGACACGCGGCATGTTCCTGCTACCGGGCGCGGTGGCGGGCGGTACGGCCCTCTATAGTCGGCGCGGGAGCCACGGATCTCGATCGCCCGTCTTCTATCGTGCGGTCTTCGTCCGGTTCGCCGTGGGCCCGCCAAGAAAACCGATCAACAAAGTGAACTTCAGCGGAGAGTGATACGTCCTGTGTACGGGGGTGGGGAGACCTTGTGCGAGGGAAGTCACATGGGACGGAGCACGATGCGACGCGCATCACAAGTTCCCAGAGTGCTTGAAAGTCCGGAAAGCAGATGTGATCCGGGACATACCATGGAGGTAAGCAAACGTAGCGCCGTGGCCGCGGAAGCCTCCCCCGGGCCCGGTGCTGCGCGTCGAGGAGGTCTTGCTCTGTGACCAAACAGGTCCAGCAACTCGACCGCGTCATCATCCGCTTCGCCGGGGACTCCGGCGACGGCATGCAATTGACCGGTGACCGGTTCACCCAAGAGACAGCGTCATTCGGCAACGACCTGTCCACATTCCCCAACTTTCCCGCGGAGATCAGGGCTCCTGCCGGCACCCTTCCCGGGGTGTCCAGCTTCCAGCTGCACTTCGCCGATCACGACATCCTGACGCCGGGTGACGCGCCCAACGTTCTGGTCGCGATGAACCCCGCCGCGCTCATGGCCAACATCGGCGACCTGCCGCGCGGCGCCGACCTGATCGTCAACATCGACGAGTTCACCAAGCGCAACCTGGCCAAGGTCGGCTACGCGACGAACCCGATCGAAGACGACTCGCTGAGCGCCTACCGGGTGTATCCGGTGGCGCTGACGTCGATGACGGTCAAGGCGCTCGAAGAGTTCGACATCTCGAAGAAGGACGCCGAGCGGGCCAAGAACATGTTCGCGCTCGGCCTGTTGTCGTGGCTCTACCATCGGCCGACCGACGCGACGGTGGGTTTCCTCGAGCAGAAGTTCGCCAAGAAGCCCGAGATCATGAAGGCCAACATCGCGGCCTTCCGGGCCGGCTGGAACTATGGCGAGACCACCGAGGCGTTCTCGGTGTCGTACGAGGTCAAGCCGGCCAAGCTGGAGTCGGGTCACTACCGCAACATCACCGGCAACATGGCGCTGGCCTATGGCCTCATCGCGGCCAGCCGGCAAAGCGGCCTGCCGCTGTTCCTCGGGTCGTACCCGATCACCCCCGCCTCGGACATCCTGCACGAACTGTCCAAGCACAAGCGCTTCGGCGTCAGGACGTTCCAGGCGGAAGATGAGATCGCGGGCGTCGGCGCCGCGCTCGGCGCCTCGTTCGGCGGCGCGCTCGGCGTCACCACGACCTCCGGGCCCGGGATGACGCTCAAGAGCGAGACGATCGGCCTCGGCGTGGCCGTCGAGCTGCCGCTGATCGTGTGCGACATCCAGCGGGCCGGGCCGTCCACCGGCATGCCGACCAAGACCGAGCAGGCCGACCTGCTGCAGGCGCTGTACGGCCGCAACGGCGAGGCGCCGGTACCGGTGATCGCGCCGCAGTCGCCCAACGACTGCTTCACCAGCGCGATCGAGGCGGCGCGGATCGCGGTGAAGTACCGCACCCCGGTGATCTTGCTGTCCGACGGCTATCTCGCGAACGGGTCGGAGCCCTGGCAGATTCCCGACGTGACCACGCTGCCCAAGATCGAGCCCGGCTTCACCACGACGAAGACCGCCGAGTCAGCGGACGAGGCCGACGAGGCGTTCGAGCCGTTCAAGCGCGATCCGAACACGCTGGCCCGGCCGTGGGCGGTGCCGGGTACCCCTGGCCTCGAGCATCGCATCGGCGGTCTGGAAAAGGCCGACGGCACGGGGAACATCTCCTACGACCCGAACAACCACGACCTCATGGTCCGGCTGCGCCAGGCCAAGATCGATGGGATAGCCAACGACATCCCGCCGCTCGAGCCCGACGACCCGCGCGGCCCGGACGGCACGGGCGCGAAGGTCCTCGTCCTCGGCTGGGGCTCCACCTACGGAGCGATCGCGGCGGCGGTGCGGCGGGTGCGCAAGTCGGGCGGCCAGGTGGCGCAGGCACATCTGCGGCATCTGAACCCGTTCCCGGCCAACATCGCCGAGGTGCTCAAGTCGTACGACAGGGTGCTGGTGCCCGAAATAAACCTCGGTCAGCTGGCGCTGCTCATCAAGGGCAAGTTTCTCATCGATGTGATCAGTTACAACCGGGTGCGCGGGTTCCCGTTCAAGGCGGAGGAACTCGCCGGGGTGATCCAGGACGTGATCGACAGTGAATGACGCAGGGACCAACGGATCGGGACCGAGCGAGAACGGGTCCGGGAACGGGGTCGCCGGGGGGTTGGCGTTGATCCCTAGGACGGATGCCAAGCAGACCGCAAAGGATTTCAAGACCGATCAAGAAGTCCGCTGGTGCCCCGGCTGCGGTGACTACGCGATCCTGGCGGCCGTGCAGAGTTTTCTGCCCGAGCTCGGCCTGCGCCGCGAGAACATCGTGTTCGTCTCCGGCATCGGCTGCTCGTCCCGGTTCCCGTACTACATGAACACCTACGGGTTCCACTCGATCCACGGCCGCGCCCCCGCGATCGCCACCGGCCTCGCCGCGGCCCGGCCCGACCTGTCGGTGTGGGTGGTGACCGGCGACGGGGACGCCCTGTCGATCGGCGGCAACCATCTGATTCACGCGCTGCGCCGCAACATCAACCTGAAGATCCTGCTATTCAACAACCGGATCTACGGCCTGACCAAGGGCCAGTACTCTCCGACGTCCGAGGTCGGCAAGATCACCAAGTCGACGCCGATGGGCTCGCTCGACTCGCCGTTCAACCCGATCTCGCTCGCGCTCGGCGCCGAGGCGTCGTTCGTGGCTCGGACGCTCGACTCAGACCGCAAGCATCTGCAGTCGGTGCTGCGGGCGGCGACCGAGCACAAGGGCACCGCGCTCGTCGAGATCTACCAGAACTGCAACATCTTCAACGACGGCGCCTTCGAGCCGCTGAAGGACCCGGCGGTCCGCGACGAGGTCACCATCAAGCTCGAGCACGGACAGCCCATCGTCTTCGGCGCCGACCACGAAAAGGGGCTGCGGCGCTCGGCGGCGGGCGGCTTTGAGATCGCGTCGGCGAGCTCACCCGACATCGTCGTGCACGACGCGCACAACCCCGACCCGTCGCAGGCGTTCGCTTTGTCGCGGCTGGACTCGCCGGGCTTCGAGCACACCCCGATCGGGATCTTCCGTCAGGTGAGCCGCCCCACGTACGACGAGTTGATGCGAGAGCAGATCGACGAGGCGGTCGCACAACAGGGCGAAGGCGACCTCGCCGCCCTCCTCGGCAGCGGCGACACCTGGCTCATCGACTGACACGGGCTCAGCGCTCATCGACGCCCGGGCCCATCGGCTGACGTGACGAGGCGGCGCCCACGGCACCGCCGTACTCACGGCGCCGAGTACGACACGCCGCCGCTGGTGACTCTCCTAGGGTCAGTCAGCCACCTCGCGGCGGCGGGCAGGCACCGCCCGCGCCGCCGGTTCACCTCGGCCGCGGCTCCTCTGGCTCGCCGGCCGCGTACGGTCGTTCGTCTGCGGCCGATGCGGCCCGCCCACCGGATCGCAGGTGGTGGCGCGGCGGCTCCGCGTCGGCCATTCGGCTCGCGTGTTGTTCGTCTTGCCGTTCCCGCGGATCGGCCGACTGCCGCTCGCCGTTGATCAGGACCAGAACGTAGAGCAGGAAGAAAAAGGCGAAGAAGATCACGACAAGGAGCTTGAACCCGGTCGTCCACACGAATTCGGCACCATCCGGTGGATCATTGCCGCCGACCGCCGGTTCGAAAGCGAAGAGCGAATGCGCGGGCACCTTGAAATACACGATCGCCTCCCCGTGAAACCCCTGATCCCCTGAACCCCGTACAACCCCGAGGGCGACAGGGTACCTACAGTGGGAAGATTTTGTACATACCATTACGAAGATCGTGAACGGGTAACAAGATCACATATTGCGCGACGGATTCGGCGGCCGCCCTTGGCCCGCCACAGGATCCGCTTACGCAGATGTCTCCTCCGCGGCCGACCGGCTCACTCATATGGCGTGCCGGCCCGGCGTTTCAACCGGCCGACAGCGCCCATTCGGCATCGGTGTTCGCCCACCCGGGCTGCCGCGGAGCCGCGCGGCTCACTGGAGACCACCGAGAAACTCCCCCAGGCGCTCCCAAAACGAGGCGTTGCCGAACACATACCCCGCGACCGGCAACAGCAGTCCGATATTGCGCAGCGTGAACCGTCGGCGGATCGACGCGTCGACCGGCCAGGTCGGTGTCGCCTCGAGCATCTCGAAGCGACGGACCAGCGCGGCGAGCCGGCGTTCCCGCTCCTGGTCGTCGGCACCGTCAGCCTCCGCCAGTTGGGCGCGCAACGCCACGATCCGTTGCGAGATCTGATCGGACTCGCTCCAGAGCGTCGTCTCCTTCTCCGCGCGCATGATCGTGTGGATGGACAGGATCGGCACGATAAATGCCAGGATCTCGCCGCAGACCAGCGGCAGGAGCAGCCAGGTGAACTGCGTCGCGTACAGCTCGTACTGGCCGGCGAACCCGGCTCCCCCCGCGACGGCGAACAAGAACAGCCAGACGATGGTGAAGACGGGTGGCACCGCCGCGAGCACGGACTGGTGGAGGAAGAACGCGCCGATGGGGCGCAGCCCGCCCGCGCCGTCCGGGTGATCGGGCACCACGCGCAACCGCATGCCCAGCCGCCGGACCACTGCGCCGAGGCGGCCGAACGCGGCCGCGCGTCCCAGCCAGGCGCCGACGACCATGACGCCCAGCAGAATCGGCACGAAGTACGCCGCCCCAAACGGCGTCGGCCAGATCGCCGGATCGTGAAAGGCACCGAGCCCCGCCGCCGCCCATGGCCCGGTCGCCGTGAACGCGACGGCGGCGGCCGACCCGCATACCCACGCCCAGCGATGCCCACGACGATCCAATTCGCGCCACAGCTCGTCGGCGTCATCAAGCCCGCCGGCCAGGGCCCCGCGCTCACCCAGCCGCCGCAGCATGCGACGCAGCCGGTCGGGCACGCCCACCACCACTCCCCGCCCGGCGACCACGCCCAGCCCGGCGGAGACCCACATGAGGTCCCACCGTGCCGGCTCAAGCCCGAATGACGCCAGCTGCACGGTCAGCGCGACCGGTGGCGTTGACCAGGCCAGCCGAGTGAGCGCCCGTGATGAGTCCAGCGTGGGGCGGAAAGCCTCCACCACCAGTAACGCGTTGACCCCGGCCAGCCAGCCACCGGCGACCAGATGCAGCGCGAGCGGCGAACCGGTACCGCGGAGCGAGACCGACGCCAACACGGTAGCCGCGACAGATACGACCACCACCGCGGCCTGGCCGGGACGTCTCGGCACCCAGCGCCCTGGATGCCCCAGCAGGAGCCGACCGAACGAACGCGCCACCGGAACCCGCGCCGAGACCCTGTCCACCGCACCCCCGACCACCACGGCGACACCGCCACGTCAATCTACCGCTGGCGCCCCGAGTCCACTACCAAAGCCCTTGGCGGGCCACCCGGCCCCCCTCGCTGACCGCAAGACCGCGCCGGGGCCGGCGCGGTCGTCATCGCCGTCCTCGTCGCGGATGCCGTCGTCCATCCTGGCCGGTCACGGGCGACCGCGCCGCTCGGCGCGGTGCTCGCCGGATCGTGGTACGACGTACGCATCTGGGTGTAGGACGCGCGCGCCCCGCGCGCCCCGCGCGTCCGGCGCGCCCCCGTCATCGGCATCAGGGGGCGGGGGACACGGCAGGCGGGTGAACGCCGAAGTGCCGGGTGAGCGCGCCGATCGAGCGTGGCGCGAGAGGGATCCGCGGGCGATGACCGGCCGGGCTGGCGACGGAGGAGGCGGCGAACGGCGATGAGCGTGGACATGGAAAAGCGGGGGCCGGTGACGACGGTGATCTTGAATCGGCCGGAGGTACGCAACGCGGTGGACGGGCCGACCGCGGCCGCGTTGGCCGCGGCGTTCCGCGCCTTCGACGCCGACCCGGACGCGGCGGTGGCCGTGCTGTGCGGTGCCGGCGGCACGTTTTGCGCGGGCGCCGACCTCAAGGCGATCGGCGGCGAGCGATCCAACCGCGTCGCCGCCGAAGGCGACGGGCCGATGGGCCCGACCCGCATGGTGGTGTCGAAGCCGGTCATCGCCGCGGTGTCCGGGCACGCCGTGGCCGGCGGCCTCGAACTCGCGCTGTGGTGCGATCTGCGGGTAGCGGAGGAGGACGCGGTGTTCGGCGTGTTCTGCCGCCGGTGGGGCGTGCCGTTGATCGACGGCGGGACGGTACGGCTGCCCGCCCTCATCGGCCGGTCCCGGGCGATGGACATGATCCTCACCGGCCGTCCCGTTCGGGCGCCGGAGGCCTACGACATAGGTCTCGCCAATCGTCTCGTGCCGACCGGGCACGCCAGGGCCGCCGCTGAAGAGCTGGCCCAAGACATCGCCGCCTTCCCGCAAGCCTGCGTACGCAGCGATCGGCTGTCGGCGATCGAGGCCATGGGGCTGCGCGAAGAGGCGGCGCTGGCGAACGAGTTCAGGCACGGCCTCGGCACGATCGAGGCGACCGCGCTTTCGGACGTCGAACGCTACCGCGACGGCGCCGGCCGCCACGGTGCCTTCTAGCGCGGTCCGACATGTCCCGGGCGTTCCGGAGGCGGTACCGGGCCGCTCCGGGCGGCTCACCCCTCGAGTTGGTCGGCGAGGTGCTTGGCGGCGCCTTTGGTGAAATTGCCCTCGATCTGGAGCCTGCCGCCGACGATCGGCCTCCGCACCGCGGGCGAGGAGATGACCTTGCCATCGACCACGATGGCGAGCTGGTTACGCGGCGGCGGCTCCCGGTAGACCTCCGACGTGAGGCGCTCGAAACCAACGGCGTCAGGCGGCAGCAGGTAGAGGCGGATCGCCCAGCCTGCGGTGCCGGAGGTCACCACGTCGACCTTCTGGAACGCGGTGATGGTCAGCCCCGGGGCCAGCTGGTAGCAGGTCGTGCCGTCCAGCGAGGGCACCCCCGCACCGCCCGCCCCCTCGGCGCAGGCGCCGGCCGACGAGGCGATCACTTGTTGAATCAGCAGTGGCCTGGCCGCCCGCCCCAGCTCATCGTTCTTCCCCGGCGTCAGCACGATGGCGGTGGTGACCAGCGCGACGGCCACGGCCGCCGCCA
>CALAED010000015.1 GCA_937891035.1 uncultured Thermomonosporaceae bacterium
GGCGAGCAGTGTGCCGTTCCGCCGGCCACGCCGGCCACGCCGGCCACGCATGCGGCGATCGGCCCCCGCCACCTGCGCGGTGGGGGCCGTCGTCCCTATCGCGCTCATGCGAGCTTGACCCGCGGGTCGAGGGCGGCATGCGTCACGTCGGTCAGCAGGTTCACGACGACGACGATGATCGCGAAAGTCAGGGTGATTCCCTGCACCGTGGGAAAGTCCCTTCCGAGAATGGAGTTGATCATCTGCTGCCCGATGCCGGGCAGCGAGAAGACCCGTTCCACCACGAGTGTCGAGCCGGTGAGGTAGGCGACGTTGACGCCGAGCACGGTGACGGACGAGACGGCGGCGTTGCGCAGCGCGTGCCCGAGCACCACGCGCGACATGCTGATCCCCTTGCTGCGGGCGGTCACGATGTAGTCGCTGCTCAGCACCTCGATCATGCTCGCGCGGAGGCTGCGGATCACGATCGGGGACAGGGCCAGCGCCACGGTGATGCCGGGCAGCACGATGCCACGCAGGTGGTCGGCCAGGCTGGTCCCGTACCCGGCGACCGGAAACCAGCGCAGCTTCAGCCCGAAGAACAGGATCAGGATGATGCCGAGCCAAAACGAGGGCAGGCCAAGGCCGACCACCGGCACCGCCCGGATGACGTTGTCGGCGAGCCCGCCCCGCCGCACCGCCGCCAGAACGGCCAGCGGCACGGCGACCAACAGGGTGAACACGGTGCCAGAGATCAGCAACCAGATCGTCACCGGCAGGCTGGTCGTGATCAGGTCGGCGACCGAACTGCTGTACACGTAGGAGTACCCGAGGTTCCCGTGCAGCAGGTCGCCCAGGAAGGTCAGGTATTGGCGCCACAGCGGCTCGGTGAGTCCCAGCTGCGTACGCAGCGCGCGCACCCCCTCGGGCGTCGCGTGCGAGCCGAGCAGCGTCGCCGCCGGATCTCCGGGGATCAGCCGGATCAGGAAGAAGACGATGAACGAGATCCCGAGTAAGACCGGGATCAGCGCCACCAGCCGCTTCAGGATGTAGACGAGGTACCTCATCGACCCTCGACCCTTTCGCCGCGTGCGTTCGGCCGGCGTTCCCTAGAACGAGACGTCTTCGAGGTGGTAGTAGCCCGTGGGCAGCGCCTTGAAGCCGCTCACCTTGTCGCTTTGGGAGTAGGGGAACGGCGAGTAGAACAAGAACCCGAGAAAGGCGGTCTCGGCGGCCTTCGCCTGGATCTGGTTGTAGAGGTCCTGTCGCTTGGTCTTGTCGAACTCCCGCTGCGCCTTGTGCACCAGATCGATGAGCTCGGGGTCGTTCATACCGGTATTGAACGAGCGACCGCCGGACTCGGGGTCGAGCGCGTACTGCACCAGTTCGTCGGGGTCGGCCAGGTCCATCGTCCAGTACGCGTGCGCGATCTCGTACTGGAGCTTGTCGGTCAGGTCGTGGTGGGCGCTCGGGTCCACGTTCTGGATCTTCATCGTGATGCCGAGTTGCTTCAGCGACGCCTGCAGGATCTGGGCGATGGACGCGTCCATCGCGTCGCCGGATTGGGCGAGATAGGTCGTGGTGAAACCCTGCGGCACGCTCGACAACGCCATCTCCTGCTTGGCCTTGACCATGTCGTACCCCAGGCCGGGGGCGTTCTTGTCATAGTAGGGCGCCGCCGGCATCATGAACGAGTTCGCCGGGGTGCCGTTGCCGAACAGGATGTTCTTCACCAGCGCCTGCCGGTCGATCGCGTGCGAGATGGCCCGCCGTACGTGCACGTCGTCATACGGCTTTTTGGTCTGGTTCATCAAGATGTAGTCGGTCTTGGTCGAAGGGAACAGGTTGACCTTCAGCCCGGGCGTGTTCTTGACCTGAGTCAGGCTGGAGAACGGCGGCGCCTCGTTGATGTGCGCCTGGCCGGCCTGCAACTGGAGCGCGCGGGCGTTGCTGTCGGGCACGACCTTCCAGGTGACCGTGTCGAGGTAGGGCTTGCCCTGCTGCCAATAGGAGGGGTTCTTCTTCAGGGTGAGGGCGCTGCCCTTTTGCCAGGTGCCCCACATGAACGGGCCGGTGCCGATCGGGGCCTGGTAGAACTCCTTCGCGGTCTTACCGCCGTAGTCCTTGGGGATGACGCCGTTGTTCGGGCAGCTCAGATCGGCCAGCAGCGGAGCCCACGGGTACTTGGTGCGCACCACGACGGTGAGCGGGTCGGGGGCCTCGACCTCTTTGATCGCGGCGTTGATGAACTCCCAGCCGCCCTTGGTCTTGCTCGACTCGTCGATCGAGAATTTCACGTCGGCCGAGGTCAGCGGTTGACCGTTGTGGAACTTGACGCCGGGCCGGAGCTTCAGGGTGCACGAAAGGTTGTCCGCCGACATCTGATAGCTCTCCGCGAGCCAGGGTTTGACGCCCTGCCCGTCGTCGGTCATCGCGACCAGGGTCTCGTACATCTGCTGGTAGACCCAGAGCGAGGCGTTGCTGAACACGGTCGTCTTGTCCATGTTCACCGAGTCCTGCGCGCGGACGATGACCAGGTCGCCCCCCTTCTTCTTCGCGGCGGGGACATCCGATGACGATCCACAGGCGGCCAGCAGCGGCCCCGCCGACAAGCCCCCGACGCCGAGAGCACTCAGCCGCAGCATCCGGCGCCGGCTGATCATCGACGCCCGGAGGCCGGCCGGAGTCTCGTCTTGCATGACTGCTCCTTCACGGATCGTCGGCGGGCCGGCCGCCGGTCGGACTGATATGAGAAAGGCCAGGTAGAAGGCCCAGAACGGGAATCGTTCCGGGCAAGATCATTGGCCCGAGAAAGCGATTGGGACATATTACGCACAATTTACATCACATACGGAAGACCCAAGACCGAAATATCGCATCAGACGTGATGATAGTGCCGTATACAACACCAATATGTTTGTCGGAGCCCGGCCGACGGGACAGTTTCGGGCAACGAGAGCCCCGATCTTGCGCTTGCCGAAAACCGTATCCGCACAATCGGGCAGAATGGTGATAGTCGTTGTGATATCCCCCGCCGTGTCCCATCCCGCTCCGGCCAAAGCTCGGCGGCACTGACCTCGGCGGCGCCTTCGCCGACATCGCAGGGCCCCACGTGTGCCGCCGAGCGGACCTCGGCCGGACCGAGACCACGGTGCCGCCGGCGGCCGAGCGTGGATCCGGGTGCACCGAGCGCCGGCCGGCTCGCTCCACGGGCCGCCGCGGTCGGCCGCAAGGATCGGCTGCTCAGGTGGCCGCCGGGGTCGGCCTCGGCGCACCGGCTAAGATCCCGGTATTGACCCGGTCATCTCTCCGTCAGCACGCGGCCCGCGCCAACGTCAAACTTTTACACTTCCCAGCGATTGTCGACCAATAGTCACGGCAATGGAGTGTCCTGTGGCATCAAAGGTCATCCTGCATATCGGTGTGCAAAAGTCGGGCACCACCTTTCTGCAGCACATGCTCCAAGATAACAACGATCTACTCGCGGCCGAAGGCGTGTGCTACCCCATCTCCAAAGACTGGTCCCTTGGACGGCGCAGCGTGGCCAATCACGAATGGTCCAGCTATGGCCTGCTCGGCGCGGAGTACCCATGGGTGACGGCGAAACAGGCGGCGGCGCAATCCGGTTCGTGGCAGGCATTGCTCGAACAAGTGCACGCCGAGGCGGGCACGGTCCTGCTGTCGGCCGAGGCCCTGTCGGTCATCCGAGAGCCCGCCATCGGCCGGGTGATGGACGCGCTCGGCGCCGATGACGTCCAGGTCGTGATCACCGCCCGGAATCTGGCGCGGTCCCTGGCCTCCCTCTGGCAGCAACACGTGCGGAACGGACGGAGCACGAGCTTCAACAGCTATCTGGAGAACCTCGCCGAGCAGCGCGGGAAGGGGCGCGATCACATCGAGCACTACCCTGACGCGCACGTCTGGCGGGCGTTCATACTGAGCGGCCTGGTGCGGCGCTGGTCGCAGGCCGGCGCCTCCCGGGTACACCTCGTGACCACGCCGGGAAAACCCCCCGACCTCCTGTGGCACCGCTTCGCGCAGGCGGTCGGCCGACCCGGCCTCGCCCAGTTCCCGGTCGAGGTGGACCTGAACCGGCGGGGCCATACTGGGCTGACGGCGCCAGAGATCCTCGTACTCGCGTCCTTGAACGCGGCCGTCCAGGAAGTCTCGCGGAGCAAGCGGAACGCCGATCGACTACGGAAGATCATCACCGAGGGATTCCAGTCCCGCGAAAGACGTGGCGGCCAGGTCATGATCCCGCCCGAGTGGCGTCCCCGGGTCGCCGAGTGGAGCGCCGAGGACCTCGCCGACCTGTCCCGCACCGATGTGCATGTCGTCGGCGACATCGATGACCTGCGATACGACCCGGATCGGGAGCAGCCGGCCACGTCGACCCCCGAAGAGACGGGGCGGGCCGCCGCGGCGGCGATACTCGCGCTCGCGGAGCAGGTGCTCAGCGAGTCCCTGGTTCGCCGCCTGGCACGACGCGTCCGCAAGCGGCTGCTGCCGCGATGACGCCGAATCCCCTCGCGGGCGGCTCCGGGTCGGCGACGCGGGCGACACGGGGGACGCGGGAGGGGCTCACGTCGTACGGTCGAAGTCGTGGACATCGTCGCGCCGCAACTCAATTCCAGAGCAGGACGACCTCTCGCGGGTCTCGTCGTGGGCCTCGTCGTCGGGCTCGCCGTGACCGCCTGTGACGGCACCTCGACGCCGCCGCGGCGAACGACCGCTACCGCGTCCCCGGCGTCGGTCGACCAACGAGTCGAGCCGCCGCTTCCCGAGCCGCGCCAGGAGGTGGCCGCCACCGCGAGCGACACGCTCGGGCTGTGGGTGATCGGCGGTTTCACCGCAGATGGCGTCAGCAGCCCGAGCGTCTTCCGCTACGACGGCGCACGCTGGCATTCCGAGCCCGCACTCCCCCTCGGGCTCGATCATCCGGCCGCCACGACGCTGGGTGACACCGTCTACGTGGCCGGCGGCAACAGCGACGGCCGCGCCAGCCGCCGCGTGTTCGCGCTCCCGGGACCGCGTGAACTGCCTCCACTCACCCACGCTCGAGCCGGCCTCGCCCTCATCGCGACGGCGGGCCGCCTGTACGCGATCGGCGGCAACGACCAGAACGGAAACATCGGGCCGGCCGAGGAGTACGATCCGGCCGCCCGGCGCTGGCGCACGCTGCCGGCACTGCCGCGGCCGCGCAATCACGTGGCCGGGTTCACCTACCGCGACATGGCCTGTGTGGCCGGCGGCCGCTCACCCAACACCACCGCCGTCGACTGCTGGGACCCGGCGGGACGCCGTTGGACCCGCCTGCCGAGCCTGCCGGCGCCAACCAGCGGCGCCGGTGGCGGAACCCTCAACGGCAACCCCTATGTGGCGGGCGGTGAAGATCCCGGCGCCGGCACGATGGTCGATCAGCTCGCCGTGCTGACCGGCGGATCCTGGTCCACGAGCCGGATGCTGCAGCCCCGGCACGGGATCGCGCTGGCCACCTACCGAGGCCGGCTGTGGGCCTGCGGCGGCGGCACCCGCGCCGGCCTGGGCACGGTGGCCGCCTGCACCTCGATCCGCTGACCGGCACCGCCGCGGCGGCAGGACCACCGCCGGGATCATGAACGCAGTGCGCGCTACGGCGCGCGCCGCCCGCGGGGTCGTTCAGACGTGGCCCTGGATCGTGGTGTACGTATGCGGCCCCATCAACGGCCTGTCCTCGGCGAACCGGCTGAGCCGGAAGTCACCGGGATCGACCCCCGGGATGCCGCTCCCGTCGCCGGCCACCATGTCGGCCACCAGCCTGCCGACCGCAGGCGAGATCTTGAATCCATGTCCGGAGAACCCGGCGGCGACGAGCAGACCTTCGTCGATGCGGTCGATGATCGGATTGAAGTCCGGGGTGACGTCGTAAACGCCGGCGTAGGAGTTGGTGATCCGCGGGTCCGGCAGGCCGGGAAATCGGTGCGCCATCTTCTCGACGGCGGCGTCCACGCTCGCGCGGTTCGAATAGCGATCGGGATCCGCGTACTCGGGGTTACTGTGATCGGCGTTCCCCCAGAGCAACTCCCCCGACGCTTCAGGCTTGACGTACTGAAGCGATACGAGGTCTCCGAAGACCGGACACGGATAGAGCAGTTCCGTACCCGGCCGTATCATGACGATCTCTTCCCGTTGCGCCATGATCGGAAGATCCAGGCCGATCGTGGCCGCCAGTCCGGGTGACCACGGCCCGGCGGCCAGGATGACGAGGTCGGCCTTGAGAATCTCTCCGGAGACGAGTTCGACGCCCGGCGATTTGTCCAGCAGGCTCCGCACCGGCGTGTGCCGGCGAATGGTCACGCCCGCCGTCCGCGCCATCCGGGCGTAGGCCATGCCGAGTTGGTACGCGTCGCCGTAACCGGACCGGGGTTCATAGGCGAACGCGGCGAAGTCGGCGGTCTCGATCGACGGCCAATGCGCCCGCGCCGCCTCGCCGTCGAGGATCCGCACCTCGATGCCGAGGTCTTGATGCATCCGCACGTTGTGCTCTAGGGCGGCCGCGTTCTCCGCTCCGACCCCCACCAGATAGCCGACCTGGTGAAACCCGACTTCGGCTCCGAGGGCCTCGTGCTGCCGGAGCGCGAACCATGCCATCGCCGCCAGCGACCGGACCGTGTAATGGCACCGGACCACCCCGCTGGACTTGGCCGTGCCGCCGGCGCAGAGCTCCCCGCGCTCCAGGACGGTCACATTCATCCCGGATTCGCCCAAGTAGTAGGCGATGCTGAGGCCCTCAAGGCCCCCGCCGATGATGACGACGTCAGCCGGCATTGCTGTCCCTCCCGGTGTACGACTCCGCGCCCAGTGTCCGATACGACGGGCTTCACTCGCTGGGTTCGGGCGCGTCGCAGGAGATCTTTGGATCCACGCCGACGTAGTTGAGCGGGCCGGCGACGATCGTGACGAGCAACGTGCCGGCCTGAGAGCAGTCGCCCGGGGGTTCGGTGAAGTAGTCGCGCTGGCCGGCGGCGATGGCGCCGATGATCAGCCAGACGAGGAGGACGATGCTGCTGATCTTCATTGGTACCTCCCGGGACCGCGTCCGCCGACGGGACGGTCGACGCCACTCCGGCGTGGCGCCGGGCCGAAGCGGGGTTCAAGCTCATTGATCAGGGACGCAGCCCTTAATACCAGATTTGGGGAAAACAAAACGGATCGCCTACCAGCACGTGCCTCGACGAGGCCCTGTCCCCACGCGCCGCCCGGTCGATCCCGACCCGGCCGCGGAGTGCCGCC
Source organism: uncultured Thermomonosporaceae bacterium (assembly GCA_937891035.1). Taxonomy (GTDB): domain Bacteria; phylum Actinomycetota; class Actinomycetes; order Streptosporangiales; family Streptosporangiaceae; genus CALAED01. Next base: position 7,252 of record CALAED010000015.1, read on the forward strand.
CCCACAAGCCCGCCGCCCACCGCGGCTCTCCATTTCGGTGTTGTCACAGCGAGTGAGTTAGCATGTGCGCTGTGATGACATCCGCTCGCTGGGCCGCCGCCGCCAGAGCAGGCCGCCGGTCCACGGTGCGGATGTGCCTGCTCGTGGTGGCACTCGGCCTGAGCGTCGTTCTCCACGTCGGGCTGTGCTTCATTCCGGCGGCCGACCGGCCGGTTGGCGCCGCGGCCGAGCCCGTGCGGCCGGGCGCCGCTGCGACGGCGTGGCCGGCGGCCGCGGATGCGATCGGCTGCTCGGCGGTGCTGGCTGAGCCCGAGCGCGGCTCTGTCCGGGCCGGCACCGAGCACCGGCGCCCGCGGCTGCCGCTCACCGCGCGCCATACCGTCTGCGGCGTCGTCGCCACGGCGGCGCACGCCAGCGGGCTCGGTCCGCCCGGCTCGCGATCGGCTGGCCCGCCGGATCCGCTCGGCCTCGCGTCGGCCAAGGCGGCCAGGCCGCCGGCCACGACCGCCGCCGCCGGATCTGGACGGGCGGCGGCATCCCTGCTGACCGGGCTTTCGGTGTCCTTGATGTAGGCGTGACCGCGCCGGGCATCGCCGGCGGCCGCGTCAAGGGCGAGCAGGTCTCTTGCCGGCCGGCTCTCGGCCACGTGCGCCCGGCGAACTCGTCGCCCGTCGGGTGCCGCCTGCCTCGGGCCCTGACGCGGCTCCCAGGACCTTGCGGCTACCCGCCCGTCCGCTACGGCGATGCGCCGAGGCAGTCCGTCACGACCTCACCGACCCGGGACTGAATCATGACCTGTAAGGAACGAGCCGATGCGTGCCGCTTCGGCCAAGCCGGTGCCCTGGCACGGCCCGTGGAGCACCTCGGGCGGCGGACGAGACGTGAGCGCGGCCGGTGACGTCGGCGCGGATCCCATCGTCGTGGCGTTCGACGACGCGGGCGCT
>CALAED010000016.1 GCA_937891035.1 uncultured Thermomonosporaceae bacterium
CGCCGATGGCGGCGGCGAGAACGCCACCGGCGAGCAGCGTCAGCAACGGTCCGGAATGCTTCATGAGTCAGTGCTCCCTTCCCCCTATGTCGATGGCGAAGGGAGCACAAAATGTTCGCGCTTGTCGCAAATAGGCCTTGCCGTACGCCGTGTGGGGGATGACTGCCACCACCGATCTCGTCAGTCGGTGTGGTCGTCGGCGTCCTCCTCGATGGTGCCGGGAAGAGTTTCAAAGGTGTCCGGATCGATGTCGAAGACCGCCCCGGTGGACAGGTCGTTCAGCATGCTCAGCAGGCCCTCGGTGACGGCGCGGGTGAAGCGCTCGGCCAGCTCATGCCCCATGGTCTGGGTCTGGCCGCGCACCTCGAACAAGACCGTGCCGGTGCCGATCATCGCCAGCGAGCAGCGCACCTGGCCGGGGATGTCACGGGTTGGCGCGTGTGGGTAACGCGCGGGGATGAAGCCACGCGCGTCCATCCCGCGGAACGCGCTGATCGCGAGCTGTTTCGATAGGTCCTTCGCGTAGGTGTCCCGGTACTGCGCGTACTTTCCGCCCGGCTCGAAGAACACGTCCGGCAGCGGCGGGTAGTCGACGGCGACGTCGAGCAGCCGCCCCTGGGCGTCCTCGCGAACGCACGCGCCCTGGTGGTGCAGGTCGACGTATGCGTCCACGGCACCATGCCGAGCGCGCAGGTCCTTGTAGACGTCGCGCAGCGTCTGGGTCTCCGGGTTGAGGAACCAGCCCGGCTCGGCCGACGTGCCGGGGACGTCCTCCGGCCGAGGCACGTAGTCCAGGTTCGGATTGAAGTCGCGGTTGAGGTCGAAGCCGGGCCGCTGCCTGTAGTCGTCGCCCTGCTGGACGCCGTTCAGGTAGTTCCAGGCGGGCGGGCGGCCGGCGAGTTGCGGGAAGTCCCGCTCGATCTCGGCCCACGAGATGTCATTGCCGCGCCGGTCCAGCTCGGCGCCGTCCGGATTGATCTTGGGAACGGCGACGAACGTGATCGTCCGGCGTAGCCGTTTCGCCTCGGGCGAGCCCGAGGTGCCCAGCCATTTCAGGATGCGGAGCAGCGCGGTGGTGCCGGTCTTCTCGTTGCCGTGGATCTCGCTGGTGACGAGGAGGACCTTGTCGCCGGTGCCCACGGTGGCGGTGAAGATCGAGCGGCCGCGGTTCGATTTCCCGGCGACCTCGACGTCGACACGTCCGTGGCTGATGCGCTCGATGTGCGCGAGCTCGCGGCGCATCTCGCCGTAGTCGATGAATTTCCAGGTGGGGAGGTCGCGAGGTTCGTCACTGCATTCGGCCGCCGGCGGCGCGGCGGGCACGGATGATGGTGATGCCATCGCGGCCGGCGCGGTGAGACCGAGGGCCAGCGGGGCCAGGAGGAGCGGCAGGACACGGCGGGTTGTTGGAGTCACGCGTGCTCTCCGAGAGGGTAGAGATCATTCTCTTGTTGGACCCTAAATCCACAAAACTCCCGCGGCGCCACCC
>CALAED010000017.1 GCA_937891035.1 uncultured Thermomonosporaceae bacterium
GACGTACAGATGGGCTGCGGCCGTACCGGGCCGTTCTTCAGCTTCGAAGAGGCCGGGATCGTGCCGGACATCGTCTGCCTGTCGAAGTCCCTGAGCGGATATGGGCTGCCGATGGCCATCACGCTGCTTCGCCGCGAGCTCGACGTGTGGGACCCGGGCGAGCACAACGGCACCTTCCGCGGCTTCAACCCGGCGTTCGTGACCGCCACCGCCGCGCTCGAATTCTGGACCGAGGACGGCCTGGAGAAGGAGACGCTGGCCAAGGGCGAGCAGGTCGAGGCGGCGCTCAAGCAGATCGCCGCCGAGCACGGCGACGCCGGCACCGACATCCGCGGCCGGGGCCTCGCTCGCGGCATCGCGTTCGAGGACACCGCGCTGGCCGGCAAGGTGTGCGCGGCGGCCTTCGAACGCAACCTGCTGATGGAGACCTCGGGACCGGAGGGCGAGGTGGTCAAGCTGTTGCCGCCGCTCACCGCCACCAGACAGGAACTGGCGGAAGGCCTGGAGATCCTCGGTGAGTCGGTCGTCGCGGCCCGCGAGTTGCAGCCGGCCTGACCGCTCCACGCCGCGGACATCGCAGGGGCCCCGGCCGGTCCATCGGATCGGCCGGCGCCCGCGCGTTCGCCTGTTTCGTACCGATGTATTGCCGTGTGCGCGGCTCGTTGGTCGCTCCATCCGCGCCGCCCGTTCGCTGCTGACCACGTTAGGTGATCGCTCTATCACGAGAAGAGGGTCCACTTTGATCGTCAGAACACTCGATGACATCGTCGGCACCGATCGCGACGTCGAAGCCCCGACCTGGCGCAGCCGCCGGCTGGTGCTCGCCAAGGAAAGGGTCGGCTTCTCGCTGCACGACACGGTGCTGTACGCGGGCACCAAGACCCGGATGTGGTACGCGAACCACATCGAGGCCGTCTATTGCATCGGCGGCACCGGTGAACTCGTGAACGAGGAGACCGGTGAAAGGCACGCCATCGCGCCGGGCACCATGTACCTGCTCGACGGGCACGAGCAGCACACGCTAGCCGCGCATACCGAGTTGCGAATGGTATGTGTCTTCAACCCGCCCTGCACGGGCCGGGAAGTGCACGACGAAAACGGTGTCTACCCGCTGCTCGCCGAACCCGACGACAGCGCCCCCATCCCCTCGGCCGCGACGCCCGCGACAGGCACGCCCGCGACAGGCACGCCCGCGTCCGCCGCCAATCCCTCGGCCGCGTCGGCCGATTCTTCGGCCGACGCATCGGCCGACCTCCCGGCCCCCTCGGCCAACGCGCCGACTGACACGCCGACCAACGCCTGACGACAGTGGCGAATCGGCAAGGAGCCCGCTCATGGCCATTGACACCTATCCCACTCGCAAAATCTGGGAACCGACGTTTATCTTCCGGCGTGACCCGGTGGTGTACGGCACGCGGACGGACGGGCCGTTCGGCGCGGCGGACCTCGAGGGGTTCGAAAAGAACGGATTCTTGACCCTCGATCGATTGCTGGAGCCGGAGGAGGTCGAGCGCTACCGCACCGAATTGCGCCGGCTGAGCGCGGATGCGGCCCTGACCGGCGACGGCCGGCTCGTCGCCGACGAGGAATCGGGGGAGATCCGAACCATCTTCGAGGTGCACCGGCTCAGCGATGTGTTCGCCGAGTTGGCGAGCGATCCGCGGGTGGTGGAGCCGGTCCGTCAGATCCTCGGATCAGAGGTCTACATCCACCAGAGCAGAGTCAACTACACCCGGGGTTTCAGATGTAGGGACTGCTACTGGCACTCGGACTTCGAAACCTGGCACGCTGAGGATGGCATGCCACGGATGCGTTCTGTGAGCGTTTCGATAGCGCTGGCGGACAACTTCGTGCACAATGGCGGATTTATGATCATGCCCGGGTCGCACAAGACATTCGTCTGCTGTCTGGGCAAGCGGTCACACCATCGAGACCGACATGCACTGAAGCCCCAGGAGGTCGGCACTCCCGATGCGGACAGCCTCACGATGCTCGCGGACAAGCATGGCATCGAGCTGTTCACTGGATCGGCGGGAGCGGCGACCATCTTCGACAGCAACTGCATGCACGGCTCGAACGGAAACATTACGCCGTTCCCCCGCTCCAATGTGTTTATTGCCTACAACAGCGTTGAGAACACGTGCGTGGAGCCGTTCGCGGCGTCTGCGCGGCGGCCATCCTTCATCGCGGCGCGTGACTTCACACCGGTGCCGCCGGCGGTAGGTCACTGAAAACGCTTCACATTGGGTAGGAGTAGGGGTCCGGCGGCCAATGGGTACTGATCAAGTGAAGGAGTGAAGATGAATCAGCAGTGGACCCGCCGGGACCTGCTCAAACGAACCGGCTTCGCGGCGGCCGCCGCCGTCGGCGGCCCGGCGCTGCTCACGTCGTGCGCCAAGACCGAGGAGGCGGGCGGCGGGGGCGGCGCGCTCGACCGCATCAGGAATGACGGAAGGGTGAAGGTCGGATTCGCCAACGAGGCGCCATTCGGTTTCCGTGACAAGAGTGGCAACCTGACCGGCGAGGCGCCCGAACTGGCTCGGGCGATCTTCAAGGCCATGGGCGTCAACCAGATGGAGCCGGTCCTGGCGAAGTCGTTCGACGCGCTCATCCCGGGCCTCGCCGCCCAGCAGTACGACATCATCGCGGCGGGGATGTTCATCACCCCGGAACGGTGTCAGCAGATCGCCTTCTCCAACCCGGACTACTTCGGGTCCAACGCCTTTCTCGTCAAGAAGGGCAACCCGTCCGGCATCAAGACCTTCGACGAGGTCAAGTCGACCGGCATCAAGCTGGGGGTGCTCGGCGGCGCCGTTGAGAAGGGCTACGCCCAGGCCAGCGGCGTCGCCGGCAACAAGATCATCACGTTCCCCGACCAGAACGCCGCGTTCCAGGGCATGTTGGCCGATCGGGTCCAAGCGGTCGCGCTGACCTCCGCCTCGCTGCGCTGGACGCTGTCGCAGAACTATGCCGGCAGACCGCTCGAGGTGACCGAGCCGTTCGTCCCCGTCGTGGAGGGGAAGGAACAGCCGAACTTCGGCGGCTTCGGCATTCGCAAGGCCGACACCGACCTGCTCAACGCCTTCAACGCGGAGCTGAAGAAGCTCCAGGACGCGAACGGCGTGCTGCCTTTGATCCAGCGGTTCGGCTTCACGCAGACCGATGTGGAGACGGCCAAGGAGCAGACCGCCGCAAACCTCTGCAAGTCGGCCTGATCCGGGCAGCCTGGACCCGACATGGCAACGATCAATCCCTGTAGCGGGGACCTGCCGGGCACGTTCGGCGACGCGATGCCGTTCATCTGCGACGGCGCCGTGGTCACCGCCCAGGTCACGCTCGGCGGCGCGGCTTTGGCCATCGTGCTGGCCGCCGTCGCCGGGCTGGCCTCGACGTCGCACGCCTGGCTCGTCAGAGCGGTCGCCCGGGTGTACATGGAGTTCTTCCGTGGCGCCTCGGTGCTCGTGCAGCTGTTCTGGATCTTCTACGCGATGCCGGCGATCACCGGCTATCGCCTCTCACCCATCTTCGCCGGCGTGCTCACCTTGGGCCTGAACCTGGGGGCGTACGGCTCGGAGGTGGTCCGCGGCGCGATACAAGCTGTTCCCGTGCCGCAACGCGAGGCGGGCATCGCGCTGAACTTCAGCACATACCAGCGGATGCGCCGCATCATCCTGCCGCAGGCGTTCGTCGCCATGGTCCCCCCGGGCACCAGCCTGCTGATTGAGCTGCTCAAGGCGACGTCGCTGGTGTCGGCCATCTCGGTGGCCGACATGACGTACCAGGCGAACGTCACCGTCAGCTCGATCGGCAACCAGTTCACGATCTTCGGCATCGTGATGGTGATCTACTTCTTGATGGCGCAGGTGATCACCATGGTGATGCGGGTCGTCGAGCGCCGGGCCGCCACGATGGTCGGGCGTGAGACGCCCAAACGGCGACCCCCGCAGATGGCGTGGACCGACCCGGCACCCACCTCCGCCGGTGGGGGTGGGAAGTCGTGAACTGGGACTGGGAGTGGACCAGGGAATTTTCCGTCGAGCTGTTCACCACCGGCCTGAAGGTGACGGCACAGATCACGGTCTTCGGCGCGATCGTCGCCTTCATCTTCGGCCTGCTGCTGGCGTTGCTGCGGCGATCCAAGATCCTGTGGGTGAGCACGGCCGCCCGCTGGTTCATCCAGTTCGTCCGCAGCACGCCGCTGCTGGTGCAGCTGTTCTTCCTGTTCTACGTACTGCCGACCATCCCGCCGAACATCAAGCTGTCGGCGCTGACGGCCGGCATCCTCGGCCTGGGCGTCCATTACGCCTGCTACACCGCCGAGGTGTACCGGGCCGGGATCGACGGCGTACCGCCTGGCCAGTTCGAGGCGGCCACCGCGCTGAACCTGCCTCAGGTGCGCACCTGGACCAGCGTGATCCTGCCTCAGGCACTTCGCCGGTCGCTGCCCGCGCTCGGCAACGTTCTCGTGGCGATCTTTAAGGAATCGCCGCAATTGTCCATCATCACGGTCTTGGACGTGATCGGCACCGCGCAGGAGCTCGGCTCGGAGCGGTTCCGCTATCTGGAACCGCTCACCGTCGCCGGGCTGTTCTTCCTGGTGCTGGCGATCCCGGCCTCGATCATGATCCGGCGCTTGGAGCGTCGTCTTGAGTACTGAGACAACCATGAATCCCGCAGAATCGGCCGGACCCGATACACAATGGATGATCCGCTTTGACAAGGTGGTCAAGCGGTACGGCGACCTCACCGTCCTGGACGAGCTTGATTTCCACGTCCGGCCGAGGGAGCGCGTCACGTTGATCGGCCCAAGCGGGTCGGGCAAGACCACCATCCTGCGTCTGCTCATGACGCTGGAACGGATCACCTCCGGCACGATCGAGGTCGGCGGTGAATACCTCAGCCACACGCGGCGCGGCGACAAGCTCGTCCCCGCGGACGAAAAGCACCTGCGCCGCGTCCGCAAGCGGATCGGCATGGTGTTCCAGCAGTTCAACCTGTTCCCGAACATGAACGTGCTGCGCAACATCACCGAGGCCCCCGTACGGGCGCTGGGCCGGCCGCGGGCCGAGGCCGAGGCGAAGGCGCGGGAGCTCCTCGACATGGTCGGGCTGGGCGAGAAGGCCCTTGAGCACCCGACGCGGCTGTCCGGCGGTCAGCAACAGCGCGTGGCCATCGCCCGCGCGCTTGCCATGGAGCCCGAGATCCTGCTGCTCGACGAGGTCACCTCGGCGCTCGACCCCGAACTGGTCGCGGGCGTTCAGGACCTGTTGCGCGACATCGCCAGCCGGGGCGAGCTGACGATCCTGTGCGTCACGCACGAGATGCAATTCGCACAAGACATCTCCGACCGAGTCCTAATGTTCGACAAGGGACAGATTGTGGAGGACGGCCCACCGGAAAAGATCTTTACAGAGCCGGAAGAACAGCGTACGCGCGACTTCCTGCAGGCGATCTTGAAAGCTTGAGCGCGGCTGCCAGGCCCGGTTGTCGTACCGCCCGACTCTCGTGACCTTTGTACAGAGCCCGGCGGGCAGGCCCGCTACCGCGGGTGCGCCCGAACCACGAGAAAGGACCCTGACATGGCCTACGACCCCGACGAGCACTACAAGCGACTGGCCGAGACCTACGACGGCAACTGGGCGGACCGCCCGCAGTACGTGAGCTGGATGGCCGACCGGATCATGTCATGGCTGGAGCCGTCCCCGGGAGATCGCATCGCCGACATCGGATCGGGCACCGGGCTGTTCCTGAGCCGGCTTATGGACATCGCCAGCCCCGAGGCGCCGATCCTATGCGTCGACCCGTCCCAGCCGATGCTGGACCTGCTGCCCGAGGACCCGCGGCTGACCCCGCTGTGCGCCACCGCCGAGCAGATCGCCTCCGGCGAGGTCTCGATGCCGGTGCCGGCGGTCGATGCGTTCGTCTTCAAGGAGGCAATTCACCATGTTAAGGACATTCCGGGCACGTTGAGCGGCCTGGCCGACCGGCTGAACCCGGGCGGCCGCATCCTCATCGTGAGCCTCCCGCCACGGCTGCGATATCCGCTGTTCGAGGCGGCCCTCGACCGCTTCGCCGAGGGCCAGCCCGAGGAGGACGACCTGGTCAAGGCGATGCGCGATACCGGCCTGAAGACCGACCACACGATCGAGGAGTTCACGGTCACGATCGACCGGGACCACTGGCTCAAGCTCGTCCGCAACCAGTGGATGTCCGTGCTTTCGACCTTCTCCCAGGAAGAGATCACGGCGGGCGTCGAGGAGATCCGCAACCGCTATCCCGAGTCGCCCATCTCCTACCCGGACCGATTCGTCTTCGTCCGCGGCATCAAGGAGTGATCTTCGTGCGGTGAAAGTTGACGTACGACCGGGACGGCGTCGGCCCCCGCTGCCCCTGATACCGCGAGTCGTACACCGCCGACCCGTAAGGATGCTCGGCCGGTGAGCTGCAGCGGAACAGGCACATCTGGCCGATCTTCATCCCCGGCCACAACTTGATCGGCAGGGTGGCCACATTCGACAGCTCCAGCGTCACATGGCCCTGGAACCCAGGATCGATCCACCCTGCCGTCGAGTGCGTCAACAACCCCAACCGCCCGAGCGAGCTCTTGCCCTCTAGGCGCCCCGCCAGGTCGTCCGGTAGCGCGAACGCCTCGTAAGTGGACGCCAGCACGAACTCCCCGGGGTGCAGGATGAACGGGTCCTCCCCGTCGACCTCGACGAGCCGCGTGAGGTCTACTTGCTCCTGCGCGGGATCGATGTGCGGATATCTATGGTTTTCGAAGACCCGGAAGTACCTGTCCAGCCGTACGTCGACGCTGGAGGGTTGAACCATCGCAGGGTCGTACGGGTCGATCCCGACCCGTCCCGAATCCAGCTCGGCCTTGATGTCACGATCGGAGAGCAGCACCACAGGAACGCTACCGCCTCGTCGGCCCGGCGACCCAGCGACTTCCGGTAACATGTCCCAGCGGCCGCTCTTCCACGGGCGCCGCCACGCGGGTGTAGTTCAATGGCAGAACATCAGCTTCCCAAGCTGATAGCGCGGGTTCGATTCCCGTCACCCGCTCCGCCCAGAAGGCCCAGCTCAGAGGTTCGATCCTCAGGAGCTGGGCCTTGGTCGTTTAGCCCTTTCAGGGCCGCCGTGCAATTAGGCCACGGGCACGAGCTTCCCGGCCGCGCCGCCGTCATCGCCCGCGTGTCAACACGGCCGTCGTCTTCCTCACGTGGCCAGTTCGGTAAGCTCAGCAGCAGGGGAGGGAGGCTCGCGATGACTGCACAGCCAGAGGGACCCTCTCCCAGCACCGCACCCGTACCAGAGAAGACTCTGCGTGCCATCCGGGCGGCCCTTGTTGTGCCACAAGACCGCGATGCCTTCGACGCTGGCCTCAAGGCTGTGCTGGACGAGGTCAGGGTAAGTCTGGATCTAGGCGTGCTGAACGACTTCGTGCACCGTTGGTGGATCTCGGCGTGTGACTCGGTCAAAGACGCCGAGGGACGCCGTCGGATGCACGCGCGGGCCGGACAGCTCCTCGCGGGCGAGACCGCGCCCCATGGGAGGCCATGGCGTGACGTACTCGCGGAGCGCGAGGGTGGGGGATAGGTGTATCGGCTAACGCTGGATCCGGTAGCCGAGGAACAGATCACCGCAGTCTCCAGCGTAGCTTTGGTGCCGCTCGCCGAGTTGTTCACGTTGCTGGAGACAGCCCCCTGGAGCGGACAGCCGTTCAACCCCTCAATCCCAGAGGCAACATGCTCGTCCACACCTTTGGTGAGCGCGGCCTGGCGACATACCTCGTGCTGGAGGAACAGCGCGAGGTGTACCTCATCCGCATAGAGTGGCCATGATCTCTCTCGGGGCTGCTGGCTTCGCCAGTCATGAGGCAGGCCGCCCCGCGCCTGACGCGGGGATATTGACAGGACGGACATGCGTCCATCCACGCCGCCGAGTCGTAACACCGGGTAGACACTGCCGGAAGGTCGGTCCTCCGTAATTCCGCCGGCTCAGCCAGGCAGGGCCGAAGGGTATCGGCGTACATCCGAGTCGGTCGGGCGAGTCCGAAGCGGGGCGTCCCGCGAGCCGGAGCGCTCACCTGCGGGGAACTGTCTGTCACACCGTCTCGCCGTTCGCGGGGGCGAGCACACCGGGCCGAAGCGCGCGTTCGATACCAAGCGCGGAGATATGACGGGCAAAGCGGACAGGGAGGCCCAGGTCAACGACTCGCTAATGGGCAATTAGCGGGCAATTAGCCAAGGTGATCCGGGGGTATTTACGGTCATTCCCGGACTAAGGTGCTCCAGCTTAGAGGACATGAAGGCCCGGATCGGTTTGATTCCCAAGCTGATAGCGCGGGTTCGATTCCCGTCACCCGCTCTACTGTAAAGGCCCAGCAGCTACATCGCCCCGAACCTGGGCCTTGATCGTTGTAGACCGCCCACAGGCGCGAAGTTTTGTGGGGCCGTGGTGATCCTCGTCGCCGTCCACTCTGTCGGTCTGTTGTCGGCGGTCCGGGGTGGGCAAGCCGGGGTGAGGCAAACGCGTTGGTCGAGGTGTCGGCTTATTCGATATCGATGATCGGTGGCGGGTAGTCGAGGGCACGCCTGCGGGTGGCGGGCAAGGTCCAGGGGCGGTGCACGTGCGGTCCGTCTATGTCGGCGAGTTCCGTGACGTATCGGCGTACATAGTCCCCTTGGGGGTCGAAGCGGGACGCCTGCCGCAGCGGGTTTAGTACCTGGCCGGGCCGGGTGTTGTTGCCGGTGCCGGCAACCCATTGCCAGTTGCCGGCGTTGTCGGCGACGTCGCCGTCGGTCAGCCATTCGTTGAAATGGCGCAGGCCATCGCGCCAGTGGATGCCGAGGATCCGGGTCAGGAACGATGCGGTGATCAAGCGGGTGCGGTTGTGCATGAACCCCTCGCGGTGAAGCTGCCGCATCCCGGCGTCGACGATCGGGACGCCGGTCATGCCGTGGCGCCAGGCGTCGAGGGCGTTGGTGTCCCGATTCCACCGCTGCCCGCGCGGGCGATAGTCCTGTGTGGCCAGGGCAGGGAAGGCGGCGGCGACCTGGTGGTGGAAGTCGCGCCACGCGAGCTGGCGACGAAACGCCTCCGGCCCCGCCTTCGCCACCTCCAGCGGAGACAGGCACCCGAACTTCAGATAGGCGCTGAGCCTGGACGTTCGATCGGCTGCGAGATCGTCGTGGATCTGCTCATAGTCGTCGGCGGACGAACGCAGCCAGGCCGTCATGCGGTCGCGTCCCGCCTGCTCGCCGCCGCGGTCGCGGTCGGGGGAGGGCGAGCCTGGCACCAGATCCGCCGGGCGCGGCAGCGGGCCGGGGTCCACACCGGACGGCAGCCGGACCGCCACCGGCACATCCGCGGCCAGACGGGGACGGGTCGCCTTCCAGACGCGCCAATATGGAGTGAAGACCCGGTAATGATCGCCATCGGCTGGAGTCAGCTCACCCGGCGGTACCACAGTGACGCCGGGCAGCGGGAACACCTCCAGACCCAGGCCGAAGAGCCGATTCAGGCGCCGTGTCCCGTATCCAGACCGCTCATCGGCCAAAAACAGCGAACCGGCGCCCGTATGCCGGGCCAGCCGGGCAACCTCGGCGGCGGGATCACCGCGGCGTACCACCAGATCACCGCCCAGTCTCCGCAGCGACACGCGGAGATCGGCGAGACAGTCCACCAAAAACCAGACCCGATTTGGCACACCGAACGACCCAGCCAAGATCACATCGTCGAAGACGAACAGCGGAACGACCCGCTCGGACCGGCATGCCGCCGCCAATGCGGGATTGTCACTAACCCGCAGATCACGAGTGAACAATATGATCGACGTATTCATCATCGGTCCCCTTTGGATCCGAACCCCCGCACGTTGCCACGCCCCCGGGCACTCAGCTTCGGTCAGACCCAGACCGCCCACGCCCCACCGCCCACGCCCCGCCGGTCGCCCACCGCCATCCACCCGTCGAGTGCGGTCGACCAACGTGCCGGCCGGTTGGCCTCAAGCGCAGGTTGCTTCCCCCAACAGAACAATCAAGCCCAACGGACTCCCCTGAGCAACAGCCGGAACCATACGTTTATGACGGTATAAGACACCAACACCCACAGCGCGAGCGCGTGGCCGTAACACGTGCACCATGACAGATTGACGGCACAACCGCCTCAGCCCTCATGATCCGTCAGATCTTGGCGACGCCGCCGTAGGCCCACACGCGGCCAGCCCTCGGGCTGACCAGACCGTCGGGACGCCACCAGGGGACCTGGACCAGGCCCGGCTCGATCAACTCCCGACCGTTGAACAGGCGCAGGATCTCGTCGTGGCTGCGGGGCATGACAACGTCATCGTTCGCCTTGGCTCCCGCGGAAACGCGGTCGGCCTTCTCCGCGTTGAAGTCGCCGGTGAAGTGCGAGATGACCAGATAACTGCCGGGCACCGCGGCCTTCAGATACCGGGCGACGATGCCGGCCGGGTCGTCTTCGTTCTCGATGTGGTGCAGGGTCGCCACGAACATGACCGCGACCGGCTCGCCGAAGTCCAGCAGGCGTTCTGCCTCGCAAAGAACCTCGTCGACGTCACGGAGGTCGGCCCAGATAAGGGAGGTCACCGCGTTGGTGGCCATCAGGGCCTCGGCGTGCATGGACACCATCGGGTCGTTGTCGACATACACGACGCGAGCGGCCGAGTCGATCTCCTGGGCGACCTCATGAACATTCGGGCTAGTGGGGATGCCCGTCCCGATGTCGATGAACTGCCGGATGCCCTGCAGGGCAAGGAAACGGACCGCGCGCACCAAAAAGGCGCGGTTGCCTACCGCATAGTCGCGCAGCTCTGGCACGTGGGCGAGCAGTCCCTCGGCGGCCTCGCGATCGACGGCGAAGTTGTCCTTGCCGCCCAAATAGTAGTCATAGACGCGGGCGATGGCCGGGGCATCGGTGCGCAACTCCGCCGACCTCCGGGCGCTGGCGCCGGCATCAGATCCGCTCATCGTCACCTCACATGGGCGGTCAGCACGACACTAGGCCATCGGGAGCCACAATCGGCTGTTTCACAGATCATGTCCGGCTCGGCGAGATCACTGCAGCTGCGGCTGGGCGGACAATGCTCGCGTTAGTGATGGCCCCTGAGCGCGCGCCGCACCCAAGATCAACAGGCTGCGGCTCTGCCGCTGGGTGCCAACGCCGCCGCCGCCTTGTTTGTTCAAAGTTTGAGCAAGAGTTAGCCCAAGAAATCCGCTGCGCCGGCTCGAGGAAGGCTGTGCGGGCGCGCATGTCGCCGTTCGGGCGCCGACTCGGCCGACTACGCCCTGTCCATCTGAAAATCCAACTCCCTTTGGATATTAGGCTGGAATGCATGTCTGGCCCGGTCATTGTGGCCGTCGACGGGGATGCGGGGGCGCTGAGGGACGTCGAGCGTGAGCTGCGCGATCGCTACGCGCGGCACTATCACGTCGTGTGCATGCGATCGCCGGACGAGGCGCGAGCCCATCTTGACGACCTCGCGGCCGCCGGTGAAGAGGTCGCATTGGTCCTCGCGGGCACGTGGCTGGGTGGGCTGGCCGGAAGCGAGCTATTGGATGAGACGCGCCATCGCCACCCACAGGCCAAGCGGGCGCTGCTCATCGCGTGGGGCGACCTGGGCAGCCCGGATACGGGCGAGGTGATCTTCGACGCGGTCGCGCGTGGTCGCATCGACCATCATGTGCTCCGACCATCGTCATCACCGGACGAGCGTTTTCATCAGGAAATCTCCAGCCTGCTGCTGGAGTGGGCGGAAACACAACGCGCTGCGCCGAACACGGTCCACGTGGTCAGCGAATCCTGGACCGGCAGGGCCTATGAGCTGCGCGAACTCCTGGGACGGTGCGCGATGCCGCATTCGTTCAGTCTGGCCGACTCGAGCGCTGGACGCGCCCTTATCGCCGAGGCGGGCGGCCGGGCCGAGTTCCCCTTGGTCGTCTTTCCCGACGGCACGAAGTTGACGAATCCCAGCAACGCCGACTTGGCGAGGGCGGCGGGCTCGCCGGTCAGCCCAGAACGGATGAATTTCGACCTCGTGATCGTCGGGGCCGGACCGGCCGGTCTGTCGGCGGCCGTCTATGGCGCCTCGGAAGGATTCAGCACTCTGGTCGTTGATGAAGGCGGGCTCGGCGGCCAGGCGACCTCCAGTTCGCTGATCCGGAACTATCTCGGTTTCGCCCAAGGAGTCACCGGTCGCCGGTTGGCCCAGCAGGCGTACGACCAGGCATGGGTGTTCGGTGCGAAGTTCGCCTTCATGCAGCGGGCGATTGGCCTTGGGCACGACCACGACGGGCTCTACGTCGCGCTGTCCGACAGCGGCCGCGTGCGTGCTCGCGCGGTGCTCCTGGCGATGGGCGCCACCTATCGTCGCCTGGGCGTCCCTGCGCTCCAGGCCCTGAACGGCGCCGGCGTCTTCTACGGCGGTCTCGTTTCCGAGGCGCCCGCCATGGCGGCCCGCGATGTGTACGTCCTCGGGGGCTCGAATTCCGCTGGACAGGCCGCCTTGTACCTCGCTCGGTCCGCTCGGCGCGTCACTTTGGTCGTACGAGCTTCATCGCTCGAAGCGGGGATGTCGCAGTACCTGGTCCGTCAGAGGACCGAGATCGTCGGCGGTGGGGGCGACGGTTGGCTGGAGCACCTCGTACTCCGCGATCGCGCGGACGGAAGCGAGGAGACCGTGAGCGCCGACGGCCTCTTCCTCATGATCGGTGCGCGCCCGCGTACCGAGTGGCTGCCACCTGAGATCGTCAGGGACGACCAGGGATTCGTCCTCACGGGGACGGATCTTCACGACGACGACGCTCGGCGGCACCATCGCGTTCCGCTTCTGCTCGAGACCGGCATGCCGGGGGTCCTCGCTGCCGGTGACGTACGGCACGGTTCCGTGAAACGCGTGGCGTCGGCGGTCGGTGAGGGCTCGATCGCGATCCACCATCTCCACAGCCTCCTTGGAGCCGAACGACTACAGTCGCATGGCCGTTCGAAGGAGCCGCTGTCGCAGGGGCCTCTCGGAGGAGGCGAGGCGACCCGGGACGGACCCGGCCGATCGGCATCCTGAACGGTGCGATCAAGGACATGATCAGTGGCAATTCAGAGATGCAGGCGCGCCGGGTGCCGGGTGTTCCTTTATCCAATGCACCCGGCACCGTCTGCGGCTCGCTTGGCGTGCGGCATTCAGTTGGTGCTTTGGCCGGTTCAGCTCACGTTGAATTCGTAGGGGAAGAAATCGCTCCGGTTGCCCGCTCGGTCGATGCTGCGGACCCAAAGAACGTTCCACCCGGGGCTGGTCGGCGTGTAGGTGACCGTCGCGGTGCCGCCGGGCCCGTCTGCCTCCACCGTGGCCGGGCTGTCCTGCCGGCCGTATGAGAACGCCACCACGTCGTCCACTCCGTTGGCGGTGAAGGTGAACGTGCCGGGGACCCCGACGCCGCCGTGCTCTCCGGTCGGCGGATAGTCCGTCGAGGAAACCGTCGGGGGCCGGTCCGGCCGTACGGTGTCGACGGTGAACTCGCACCACGGCGACCACGGGCCGGCGGCCACGCCGTCGAACCCCCGCACCCGCCAGGCGTAGGTGCCGCCGTCGACGAGTGAGTTGTCCGGGATGACTACCCTGAACCACGAGCCGGAGGACCCCGACCACGACTCGGACTCGCCGATCTTCTCGCCACCGGCATGCCACCACTCGAAGCGACCTGAAACGAAGTCGCCGCCGCCGGTCTCGTTGATGTCCGGGTCGGTGATTCGTGCCCAGAGCTCGGGACCGGCATTCGAGATCCACAGCCGGTCGGCGCCGCATGGCCGCAGGTGCGACAGCATGGCCAGTTCCGTCGGCTGATCGGGCGCGGTGTTGTGCTGTACGGAGATGACGGGCGCGTTGCTGACCTGCTTGAAGCCCCTATGGTCGGATTCGTTGATGGTGCGCAGCCCGAAGGTCAGCTCGGTCTTGCCCGCCGCGAGCGCGTCGGCCACCACCTGTTTCAGATCGATCTCAAGCCAGTGTCCGGGGCGTGAGCCGACCGCCGTACCCACCTTGGTCTCCCACGCGGGCTGCTGATTCCACGTGGTGGCACCGCTGATGTCCCCGGTCACCCAGACCTCGATCGATTCCTGCTCGCACGACGCGGCGGCCGTGACCGGCTGCTCCAGTGACGCCCAGAGCACGCTCGCGCCGCTGATCGGCCGCAGATCGATACGGAAGAACGAGCGGTAGACCGTGTGCGCCCTGAGGTGCCGACCCACCGGTGCGTCGTTCGCGCTGTTCCATGACGGCGTATCCGGCCGGCTCTTCGAGACCGACGCCCAAGCGAGCCGCTCGAGCGCCGTGAATTGGGTCAACACCCGTGGCGTCTCGGCCGTCGCGGTGGGCAGTCCAACCCCGCAGGCCATGA
>CALAED010000018.1 GCA_937891035.1 uncultured Thermomonosporaceae bacterium
CGAGGCGTTCGGCCAGGCCGAGTACGAGATGAGCCGCTACTACCTCGACGACGCCGACATCGAGACCAACCGGCGGCTGTTCGAGGCCTACGAGGCCGAGGCCCGGCGGATGGTCGACGCCAGGCTGCCGGTGCCCGCGCACACCTACGTGCTGAAGTGCTCGCACGCCTTCAACGTGCTCGACTCCCGGGGCGCCGTCGGCACCACCGAACGGGCCAGGGCCTTCGCCCGCATGCGCGGCCTCGCCCGCGACGTCGCCGAGCTGTGGGTCGAACGCCGGGCCGAACTGGGCCATCCCCTCGGCGTTGCGACCACCGGCGGCACCGGATCGGCCCCCGAACCGACGGCCGCCGCCGAACGAGTCGCCGCCGGACCGGTGGCCGGCGAACCGACGGCCGCCGCCCGTCCTGAGTCGTACCCCTCGCCGCAGGCCCCCGCCCCGCTCGCGTTCGAGATCGGCACCGAGGAGATGCCGCCGGACGAGGTGACCAGGTCCGCCGCCGCCGTGCGGGATGCGCTGGCCGAACGGCTGGCCGCGACCCGGCTGCGGCATGGCGACATCGAGGTGGTGTCGTCGCCGCGCCGTATCGTCGCCACCGTCGCCGACGTACAGCCGCGCGAGGACGACGCCGAGGAAACGGTGCGCGGACCGCGGCTGTCGGCCGCCTACGACGCCGCCGGCAACCCGACCAAGGCCGCTCAGGGCTTCGCTCGCGGGCAGGGCATCGACGTCGCCGACCTCCGCCCGGTCACCGTGGGCGGCGGGGAGTACGTCGGCTACGTCCGGCACCTCCCCGGCCGGCCCGCCGCCGAGGTGCTGGCCGAACTGCTACCGGAGATCGTCACCGGGCTGCGCGCCGACAAGAACATGCGCTGGAACGCCCCGGGCATCTCCTTCACCCGCCCGATCCGCTGGCTGCTGGCCCTGCTCGGCCCGCACGTGGTGCCGTTCACCGTGGCGGGCCTGGACAGCGGCCGGAGCACCCGGGTGCACCGTACGGCGCCGCGGCCGATCGTCGAGATCCCGGTCGCCGATGGATATCTCGACGCACTGCGCGCGCACGCGATCGAGCCCGCCGCGGCCGGCCGCCGCGACCGGATCGTCGCGGCCGCCCGCGAACTGGCCGCGAGCGTGCACGGTGACATCGACCTCGACGGCGAGCGCGCCGTGATCGACGAAATCACGAACCTGGTGGAGGACCCGGTCGCCATCCTGGGCTCCTTCGACGCCCGCTACCTCGACCTTCCGTCCGCCGTGCTCACCACGGTCATGAAAAAGCACCAGCGCTACCTGCCGGTACGGGACGCCCACGGCCGGCTGCTGCCGCACTTCGTGACGATGGCCAACGGCGCTTGCGACCGGGACGCGGTCCGGGCCGGCAACGAGGCCGTGCTGCGCGCCCGCTACGAGGACGCGGCCTTCTTCTACAACCAGGACCTGCGCACCGAGCTCGCCCAGCTGAAGCGCGGCCTGGTCAAGCTCACCTTCGAAGAACGCCTCGGCTCCATGGCCGACCGCTCGGCCCGCATCCGCGCGATCGCCCTCGATCTCGCTTCGGCCGCCGCGCTCGGCGACACGGATCTGGCGACCCTGGAGCGCGCCGCCGAACTGGCCAAGTTCGACCTCGCCTCGTCCATGGTGATCGAGCTGTCCAGCCTCGCCGGGGTGATGGCCGGCGAGTACGCGCGCCGCGCCGGCGAGCCGGACGCGGTGGCCACCGCACTGCTTGAGATGGAGCTGCCGCGGTCGGCCGGCGACGCGGTGCCCGAAACGACTGCGGGGGCGCTGCTCGCGGTGGCCGACCGGCTCGACCTGCTCGCCGGCCTTTTCGGTGTCGGCTCGGCCCCGACCGGCAGCTCCGACCCGTACGGGCTGCGCCGCGCCGCCCTCGGGCTGACGGCGATCCTGCGCGCCCGGCCCGCGCTGGCGGCGATCACGCTGGGCCATGGGCTGGCCGTCGCCGCCCGCCACCAGCCCGTCGACGTCACGCCGGCTGCGCTGGCCGAGGCCGAGCAGTTCGCGGTGCGGCGGTTCGAGCAGGCGCTCTTGGACGCCGGGCACCCCGTGAACGTCGTACGGGCCGTACTGCCGCACGCCGGCACCCCCGCGTACGCGGAACAGGCGGCCACCGATCTGGACAAGCTCATCGACGACGAGCGGTTCGAGCGGCTCACGACGGCCCTGCAGCGGGTGTTGCGCATCGTTCCCCACGACGCGGCAGCGGCGTACGATCCGGCGCTGTTTTCCGACGAAGCCGAGCGGCGCCTGCACCTGACCTTCACCCGCGTCCGGGAGTCGCTGCCCGGAGCGGCCGTCGGCCTGCCCGAGTTCACGGCCGCGGCGCTGCCGCTCGCCGAGCCGATCGACGACTACTTCGACGAGGTGCTGGTCATGGCCGACGACCCGGCCGTACGCGCGAACCGCCTCGGCCTGCTCGCCGCCATCCGCGATCTCGTCGCCGACATCATCGACTGGCGGGAGATCGTCTGAGCTCGGCGAGAAGTTCGTCCGAGCGCTCGTCCAAGCGCTCGTCCAAGGCCGGCCCGTACGATGGGCGCGGCCGGCGGCGGCGTTTCCGCCGATCCCGCCGGCGACATCGAGCCACTCCCGGGAGCAGGACCGCGATGACCGCGCCGGACACCGACCTTCCGCTCAGCGGCGATGGTCACGACCGCCGCGCCGACGAGGCCATGAGTGACGAAGAGGCCATGAGTGCGGCCGAACGCCTGCTGCTGCGGGCCGTCACCACCGGCACGGTGGCCGACGTGCGGTCCGGCGAGGCCAAAGCGGACGACCCGGCCGGCGGCGCCGCGTGGGACGCCGACCGTACGGTCCGCGCCGAACTGCTCGCCGAGTTGCTGACCGCGGAGCACGGCGCGCGGGGCGGGCCGCTTCGCGCGGTGAAACTGCGCGGCGCCCGCGTCGTCGGGGAGCTCGACCTGGAGGCCGCCGAGCTGCGGCGGCCGCTGCTGCTCGCCGACTGCCACATCGACGAGCCGATCAACCTCAGCGAGGCCACCGCGCCCGCGATCAGGCTGCCCGGGTGCCTGGTGCCCGCCTTAACGGCCGACCGGTTGCAGACGGCCGGCAACCTGGAGTTAAACCGAGGTTTCGCCGCGTACGGCGAGGTACGGCTGGCCGGCGCGCACATCGGCGGGCTGCTCTCCCTCGACGGAGCACGCCTGATCAACCCCGGCGGGCGGGCGCTGGCCGCCAGCAACCTGTCCGCGCGGAGCATCGTGTGCCGGGACGGATTCACCGCGGAAGGCGAGCTGCGGTTGATCGGCGCCCGTGTCGATGGCGTGTTCGACCTCGACGGGGCGCGGCTCGGCAACCCCGGCGGGCGGGCCCTGTATGCGATCAGGCTGTCCGTCGCCGGCGACCTGCACTGCAGGCAGGGCTTCGCCGCCAGCGGGGAGGTCCAGCTGTCCGGAGCGGGCATCGGGGGCGAACTGTGCTTCGATGGCGCCCGGCTCACCAACCCCGGCGGGCGTGCGCTGACCGCCGAGCGGCTCGCCGTGGAGCAGGATCTCTTGTGCCGGGAGGGCTTTACCGCCGAGGGCGAGGTTCGGCTCCCGCGCAGCCGCATCGCGGGCTTCTTCGACCTTGACGGCGCGCGGCTGGTCAACCCGGACGGGACGGCGTTGTTCGCGGACGGGATCACCGTCGATCAGGGCATGCTCTGCCGCGACGGCTTCACCGCCCGGGGAACGGTCCGGCTGATCGACGCCCGCCTCGGCTACGCGGATCTGTCCGGCGCCACGTTGCGCGCTCCGGGCGGGCAGGCCCTGCTCGCGCTCAGGCTCACCGTCGCGCACAACCTGTTCTGCCGGTACGGTTTCACCGCCGAAGGCGAGGTCCGCCTCGTCAGCGCCCGCATCGGCGACCGGCTGTCCTTCCTCGACGCCCGCCTGGTCAACCCCGAAGGACTGGCCCTGGACCTGGAGCGGGCCAGCGCGGACACGCTCAACCTGCGGCCGCGGCAACGCCCCGAGGGCGGCGTCGACCTGACCAACACCAAGGTGCGCGCCTTCAGCGACGACTCGGCGACCTGGCCGGCCAGGCTGCTGTTGCGGGGGTTCACCTTCGAGACCCTCGAAAACGACGAGGTCGACGTACGGACCCGACTGCGCTGGCTGACCGACAGCCAGGGCGGCTACAGCCGGCCCTACTACGATGAGCTCGCCGCCGCCTACTGGCAGGGCGGCAGCGACGGCACCGCGCGCCACGCCGGTGCGATCAAGGCCCGCATGCTGACGCGCGGCGCTGCCGGCTACACCTCGCAGATCTACGACCAGCTCAGCGCCGCCTATCAGCGCGACGGACGCGAAGAAGCGGCGCGTCAGGTGGCGATCGCCAAACAGTGGCGCCGCCGCCGGGCGCTGGGCCCGGCGGGCAAGCTCATCAACTGGCTGCTGTACGTGACCGTCGGCTATGGCCATCGCACGTGGCTGGCGGCCATCTGGCTGGCCGGGCTGCTCGCGTGCGGTACGTGGATCTTCGACCGCGCCCACCCGGCCGGTCTGAACCGCACCGATGACCACGGCCCCGCCTTCCATGCCCTCGCCTACACCCTCGATGTGCTGTTGCCCCTCGTGGACCTGGGGCAGCAGAACGCATGGCGGCCGCACGGCGCCGCCATGTACTGGTCGTGGACGTTCATGGGGGCCGGCTGGGTGCTGACCACCGCGGTCGCCGCCGGCCTCGCCGGCATCACCCGCTGGGCGCGTTCTTGAGCCTTGGCTGCGCGTGGGCGTTCATGGGGCCGGCTGGGCAATGCCGGGCCGGGCGGATGCGTGGCGCGCGTCATCGGCACGCGGCGCCGCGTGGGAGGATCGGAACATGCTGCGCTGGTTGACGGCGGGGGGGTCGCACGGGCCGGCCCTCGTCGCGATTGTGGAAGGCCTGCCCGCCGGGGTGCGCGTGACGACCGCCGACATCGCCGAAGGGCTACGCCGGCGGCGCCTCGGCTACGGGCGGGGGGCGCGCATGAAGTTCGAGCAGGACGAGATCGACATCATCGGCGGCATCCGGCACGGCACGACTCTGGGCGGCCCCGTCGCGATCCGGGTCGGCAACACCGAATGGCCCAAGTGGGAGACGGTGATGTCGGCCGATCCGGTCGACCCGGACGCGCTGGCGGCGCTGAGCCAGGGGCAAAGCGGCCGAAACGCGCCGCTGTCGCGTCCCCGGCCCGGCCACGCTGACATGGCCGGCATGCAAAAGTACGGATTCGACGACGCGCGGCCCGTCCTCGAGCGGGCCAGCGCGCGCGAGACCGCGGCGCGGGTGGCGATCGGCGAGGTCGCCAAGGCGTTCTTGCGGCAGGCGCTGAACATCGAGGTGCTCAGTCATGTGGTCGCCCTCGGCGAGGTCGGCGTGTCGCCGGACGCGGCGTTGCCGGCGCCGGCCGACCTGGCGCGGATCGACGCCGACCCGGTGCGCTGCTTCGACGTCGACGCCAGCGCGAAAATGGTCGCGCACGTCGACGAGCTCAAGAGGGCCGGCGACACGCTCGGCGGAGTGGTCGAGGTGCTCGCGTACGGGGTGCCGCCCGGCCTGGGCAGCCACGTCCACTGGGACCGGCGGCTCGACTCCCGGCTCGCGGCGTCGCTGATGGGCATTCAGGCGATCAAGGGCGTTGAGGTCGGTGACGGTTTCACCACCGCCCGCACGCGCGGCTCCATGGCACACGATGAGATCGAGCGCGGCCCGGGCGGCGGCATCCGGCGGCGCAGCCAGCGCGCCGGCGGCATCGAGGGCGGCATGACGACGGGCGATCCGGTGCGGGTGCGCGCGGCGATGAAGCCGATCTCCACCGTTCCCCGCGCCCTCGACACCGTCGACGTGCGTACCGGCGAGCCGGCCAAGGCGATCAACCAGCGCAGCGACGTCACCGCGGTGCCGGCCGCCGGCGTCGTCGCCGAGGCCATGGTCGCGCTCGTGCTCGCCGAGGCCGCGCTGGCCAAGTTTGGCGGTGACTCGGTCGAGGAGACCGCCCGCAACCTGCAGGGATATCTCTCAGCACTGGTGATCAAATGACGCGACCCAAGGCGATATTGATCGGGCCGCCCGGCTCGGGGAAGACGACGATCGGCAGCGCCCTCGCCGACCGGCTCGGGGCGGACTTCCGCGACACCGACGCCGACGTCGAGGCGGCCGCGGGCAAGCCGGTCAGCGAGATCTTCATCGACGATGGCGAGCCGCGCTTTCGCGAGCTGGAGAGCGCGGCGGTCCGGCTGGCACTGACCGAGCACGACGGGGTGCTGGCCCTCGGCGGCGGCGCCGTCCTCGCTCCCGACACCCAGCGGCTGCTGGCCGGGCACACGGTGGTCTACCTGCGCGTCGGGTTGTCGGACGCGGTCAAGCGGGTCGGCCTGGCGGCGGCCAGGCCGCTGCTTGTGCTCAACCCGCGCAGCCGGTTGCGCGAGCTGATGGCCGAGCGTGCGCCCATCTACGAGCGCCTCGCGACGGTCACCGTCGCCACCGACGACCGCGACCCCGGCGACATCGTCGAAGAGATCGTCAAAGCGCTCCCGCCGGCGGAGGTCAGGTGAGCACTGCGCGGGGAGCCCGGTTGAGCGCGCTGATGGCCGAGCGGGGTGCGCTGTGAGTGTCGGCCGGATTCGCGTGGGCGGGGATGGCCCGTACGACGTTGTCGTGGGCACGGGGGTGCTCGGCGAGCTGCCCGGGTTCCTCGGCGGCAAGGTCACGACGGTCGCGGTGGTGCACGCCGAGGGGCTGCCCGAGATCGCCCGCCCGGTGTGCGGGGTGCTGGAGCGCGCCGGGTACGCGGCGCACGCGCTGCCGGTGCCGGACGGCGAGGCGGCCAAGCGGGTCGAGGTGCTGGCCGGGCTCTGGTCGCGCTTCGCGCGGCTGGGCATGACGCGCGGCGACGCGATCGTCGGAGTCGGCGGCGGGGCCACCACCGACCTGGCCGGTTTCGCGGCCGCTTCGTGGCTGCGCGGCGTGCCGGTCGTCCACGTGCCGACCACCCTGCTGGGCATGGTGGACGCGGCGGTCGGCGGCAAGACCGGCATCGACATCGCCGAGGGCAAGAACCTCGTCGGCGCGTTCCATCCCCCCGCAGGGGTGCTGTGCGACCTGACCGCGCTCGTCACGATGCCGCGCGAGGACTACATCAGCGGCCTGGCCGAGGTGATCAAGGCCGGGTTCATCGCCGACCCGAAGATCCTGGAGCTCGTCGAGGCCGACCCGCAGGGCGCCGCGTCTCCGGACGGCCCGCACACGCGGGAGTTGGTCGAACGAGCCATCCAGGTCAAGGCGGACGTGGTCGGCGCCGATCTTAAAGAAAGCGGGCTGCGGGAGATACTCAACTACGGGCACACGCTCGCGCACGCCATCGAAAAGACCGAGGAGTACAGGTTCCGGCACGGGTACGCCGTCGCGATCGGCATGGTGTACGCCGCCGAGCTGGCCCGGCTCGCCGGGCGTCTGCACCCCGACATCGTCGGCCGGCACCGGTCAGTGCTGTCTGCCGTCGGGCTGCCGACGTCCTATGGCGCGGACGGCTGGCCGCGGTTGCGGGCCGCGATGCGCTTGGACAAAAAGGCGCGCGGCGCGCGGCTGCGGTTCGTGGTGCTCG
Organism: uncultured Thermomonosporaceae bacterium; assembly: GCA_937891035.1. GTDB lineage: Bacteria > Actinomycetota > Actinomycetes > Streptosporangiales > Streptosporangiaceae > CALAED01. The sequence continues at coordinate 7,608 of CALAED010000018.1, forward strand.
ACGGGCTGGCCGAGCCGTCTCGTCTGGAGGGTCCCGACGAGGCCCTGCTCCGCCGCGCCTACGATGCGATCACCCACTGAACCGGCGGGCGATCACGATGGAAACGGCGGCGGGCGCGATGGGCGGAAAGGAAGACGCGGCCATGCGGGAGGTCCTGGTACTCAACGGGCCCAATCTGGCGCGGCTGGGCACCCGCGAGCCCGATGTGTACGGGACAGCGAACTTCGACGATCTCAGCGCGCTCTGCCGGGAGACGGGCCGACGGCTCGGCCTGCACGTCGAGGTCAGGCAGACCGACGACGAGGCGGAGCTGGTCGGCTGGCTGCATGAGGCGGCCGACGGCCGGTTGCCGGTGGTGCTCAACCCGGCCGCCTTCACCCACTACTCCTACGCGCTGCGTGACGCGATCTCCCAGCGCACCGCGCCGCTCATCGAGGTGCACATCTCCAACCCGGCCGCGCGCGAGGAGTTCCGCCACACTTCCGTCGTCGCCGCCGTCGCGACGGGCACCATCGCCGGCTTCGGCCTCCGGTCGTACGTGCTCGCGCTCCAGGCCGTCGCCGAGCTCTTGGCCGAGCAGGAGGCCACCGGGGCTGCCCGGCCGGCGGCCCGCTAGGCTGCGAAGACTTGCTCACTGAATGTGATTCGGTTTGGGAGGGTCCGGCATGCGCCTCGGAATGAACCTCAACTACGCGGGCGGCTTCAAGGAGACGGTCGACGAACTCGCCGACTACGAAAAGGCCGGGCTCGACATCGTTTTCGTGCCGGAGGCGTACAGTTTCGACGCGGTCAGCCAGATGGGGTTCATCGCCGCGCGCACCGAGCGACTGCTGATCGCCTCGGGCATCCTCCAGCTCTACACCCGGACGCCGACGCTGATCGCGATGACCGCCGCGGGCATGGACTACGTGTCCGGCGGACGGTTCGTGCTCGGGCTCGGCGCGTCGGGACCACAGGTGATCGAGGGCTGGCACGGCGTCCGCTACGACGCCCCGGTCGGCCGTACCAAAGAGATCATCGAGATCTGCCGCCGCGTGTGGCGCCGGGAGCGGCTCACCTATGACGGCCGGCATTATCAGGTGCCGTTGCCTCCCGATCGGGGCACCGGTCTCGGCAAGCCGCTCAAGCTGATCAATCACCCGGTGCGCGATCGCATCCCCATCGTCGTCGCCTCCCTCGGCCCCAAGAACGTCGAGATGACCGCCGAACTGGCCGAAGGCTGGGAGCCGATCTTCTATCTGCCAGAGAAGGTCGCCGACGTGTGGGGCGACGCGCTCGCCGCCGGGCGAGCCAGGCGCGACCCGTCCCTGGGCGAACTCGACGTCGTGGCGCAGGCGCCGCTGGCGATCGGCGACGACGTCGAAGACCTGCTTGAGCTCGGCCGGCCGCTGCTCGCGCTGTACATCGGCGGCATGGGCGCCAAGGGCAGGAACTTCTACAACGACCTCGTCCGGCGGTACGGCTTCGAGGCCGAGGCCGCGCGGATCCAGGACCTCTACCTCGACGGCAAGAAGGACGAGGCCGCCGCCGAGGTTCCCTATGAGCTGCTCAAGAAAATCTCGCTGGTCGGTCCGCTCGGCTTCGTCACCGAACGGCTCGCCGCGTTCGCTGAGTCCGGGGTGACGACGCTCAACGTCACGCCGATCGCGCCCGACCACAAGTCCAGGCTCAAGCTCATCGAACAGGTCAAGCACCTCACCGCCGGCCGGTGACCGGGCCGGGCGCTCCGGCATGATCGCGCGGCTTGATCGCGGCGGCGGGGGCCGGTGCCCGTAGAGTCGATGTATGCCTGAGCCGCACATCCACCGCAGGGCACGCCTTGCCGCGCTCGTCGCCGATCACGCCGCCGACGCGGCGCTCGTGACCCGTCTGGTCAACGTCCGCTACCTGACCGGCCTGGACAGCTCCAACGCCGCGCTGCTCGTCCCCGCCGACGGCCCGGCCGTGCTCTGCACGGACGCGCGGTACGCGGGGATGGTACGAGACATCTGTCCCGAGCTCGAGTGCGTGGTCGAGCGGGCCACCGCCATCGCTCTGGCCGAGCGCGCGGCGCATGACGGCGTTCGGCGGCTCGCCTTCGAATCACACGACGTCACGGTCGAGGCCCACGACCGGCTGGCCGAGGCGGCGCCCGCGCTCGTGCCGTTCGGCCACGTCGTCGAGGAGCTCAGGCGGGTCAAAGACGAGGAGGAGATCGCCCTGCTCCGCACGGCCTGCGCGATCACCGACCGGGCGTTCGACGCCGCCCTGCCGCTGCTGCGCCCGGGCGTCACCGAACGCGAGATCGCGACCGCGCTCGAGCGGGTCATGGTCGACCTGGGCGCGGACAAGCCGGCGTTCGACTCGATCGTCGCGAGCGGCCCGAACGGCGCCGTCCCGCATCACCACCCCGGCGACCGGGCCCTCGCCCCCGGCGACCTCGTCACGATGGACTTCGGCGCGCGTTACGGCGGCTACCACGCGGACATGACCCGTACCGTCGCCGTCGGCCGGATCGCCGACTGGCAACGCGACCTGTATGACCTGGTGTGGCGGGCGCAGCGGGCCGGCGTCGACGCGCTGTGGCCGGAGGCCGAGACCAAGGTCGTCGACGCGGCCGCCAGGGATGTGATCGCCGACGCCGGCCATGGCGACGATTTCCCGCACGGTCTCGGCCACGGAGTCGGCCTCGAGATCCACGAGGCACCGCTCATGGGGTACGACAAGACCGGTAAACTTGAGGGTCGAGTTCCCGTCACCGTAGAGCCGGGTGTATACCTCGACGGCCGCGGCGGCGTCCGCATCGAAGACACGTTGGTGGTTCGTCGCGACGGACCGGAACTACTCACGCAGACCAGCAAGGAGCTGCTCGTCGTCTGACGGGCGGCCGCGACAGGAGACGACGAACCCGTGGCCACCACGAACGACCTCAAGAACGGCATGACGCTGAACCTCGACGGCCAGCTGTGGACCGTTCTGGAGTTCCAGCACGTCAAGCCCGGCAAGGGCGGCGCCTTCGTGCGCACCAAGATCAAGAACGTGCTGTCGGGGAAGGTCGTGGACAAGACGTTCAACGCGGGCGTCAAGGTCGAGGTCGCCAACGTCGACAAGCGCGAGATGCAATACCTCTACCGTGAGGGCGAGGATTTCGTCTTCATGGACACCGAGACCTACGACCAGCCACACGTCCCGGCGGCGACCGTAGGTGATGGGGCCAACTACCTGCTGCCCGAGCAAATGGCCGTCGTCGCCTTCAACGAGGACACCCCGCTGTACGTCGAGCTGCCCGCCGCCGTGGTGCTTGAGATCACCCACACCGATCCGGGCCTGCAGGGCGACCGGTCCACCGGCGGCAGCAAGCCCGCGACGCTCGAGACGGGCGCGGTGATCCAGGTGCCGCTGTTCATCACCACCGGCGAGAAGGTCAAGGTCGACACGCGCTCCGGCGAATACCTCGGCCGGGCCTGATGCCCGCCAGGACCAAGGCGCGCCGGCTCGCCCTCGACATGCTCTACGCCTCCGAGATGCGTCAGGTCTCACCGCTGGAGTTGCTCGCTCAACGGCAGCGCGATCCGCGCGATGAGATCTCCGAGTACGACTACGGGGTGCGGCTGATCGAAGGCGTGCACACCCACCGTGAACGCATCGACGAACTGATCTCCACCTACGCGGTCGGCTGGACGCTTGACCGGATGCCGGCCGTCGATCGCAACCTGTTGCGGCTGGGCGCCTACGAGCTGCTGTGGGTCGACGACGTGCCCGACGGCGTGGCGATCAGCGAGGCCGTCGCGCTCGCCACCGAACTGTCCACCGACGAGTCACCCCGCTTCGTCAACGGACTGCTGTCCCGCCTCCAGGAGCTCAAACCCTCGCTGTGCCTGTGAGCGGCACCGGCCCGGCCCAGGCCCGACGTGCGCAGCGCGTTTTTGACGTACCCGGGCACTAGGCTGAGCTCGATGGCTGAGATGAGGAGGGCCGCGGCGGCCGCCGACCACGCGAGGCGACCGGGTGTGCCCAGATCTTCCGCGGTGCGGACCGTGGTCGTGTGGGAGGTCCTGCGCACCGCGCTGGCCCAGCGCGCGGCGGCGGCCGGCCGGGCGGTGCTCGACGTCGTCGACGCCGGCGGCGGCACCGGCGGGTTCGCCGTGCCGCTGGCCGAGCTCGGGCACCGCGTGACCGTTGTCGACCCCAGTCCCGACGCGCTCGCCGCGCTGGAGCGGCGCGCCGCCGACTCCGACGTGTCCGTGCGCGGCGTGCAGGGCGACGCCCACGACCTGCTCGGGCTCGTCGGCGCCGGCGCCGCCGACATGGTGTTGTGCCATAGCGTGCTGGAGTACGTCGACTCACCGGCGGCGACCATGGCCTCGCTGGCCGCGGCCGTACGCCCGGGTGGCGCCGTCAGCGTGCTCGCCGCCGGGCGGCTGGCGGCAGTGCTGCACCGGGCGCTGGCCGGCCACTTCGACGACTCCCGGCGGGTGCTGGCCGACGCCGGCGGCCGTTGGGGAGATCGCGACCCCATTCCCCGCCGATTCACCAGGGCCGACCTCACCGAACTCGCCGCGGGCGCCGGGCTGCGGGTCGCCGAGGTGCACGGCATCAGGATCTTCGCCGATCTGGTGGCCGGCAGCCTCATCGACGCCGAGCACGACGCGGGGGAGGCGCTGATCGCCTTGGAGTCGGCGGCCTCCACCCACGCCGTCCTGTCCGATCTCGCCACCCAGCTCCACGTCCTCGCCCTGCGCGCGGACTGACCACCGGGCCGGTGCCGGTCATGACGAGCCGTCGCGATCAGATGTCCGAGCCACCGGGGGAGGCGTGGCGATGAGCGGCCGTGCGTGCGCGCCGGCGGCTGAGTTGCTCTTGCCCGGTTGTTCTTGGTCTTGGCGGACCAACCCGTGCGCCGGCCTCTGGGGCCCCGTAAGGGTGTGGCGGGGGCGTTCGGGCGGAGCGAGGCGATGAGCAGAAAGCAACAACTGCCCCGGCCGGGCCCGCAGCCGGGCCCGCCGGCCGATGACACCGGTTGCTCGATCCTCCACGTGGACATGGACGCGTTCTTCGTGAGCGTGGAGCTGCTCGACAAGCCGGAGTTGCGCGGCAAGCCGGTCGTCGTGGGCGGCGTCGGCGGCCGGAGCGTGGTGGCAGCGGCGTCGTACGAAGCCCGTGCGTACGGCGTGCACTCGGCGATGCCGATGACTCGCGCCCGTCGGCTGTGCCCGCAGGCGGTGGTGCTGCCGCCCGAGCACGACAAGTACGCCCGGGTGTCGGCCTCCGTCATGGAGATCTTCCGCACGATCACGCCCCTGGTGGAGCCGCTGGCGCTCGACGAGGCGTTCCTCGACGTGTCCGGCGCGCGCCGGCTGCTCGGCCCGCCGGCCCAGATCGCTCGGCTGATCAGGGAACGGGTCGCCGAGCAGCAGGGCATCACCTGCTCGGTGGGCGTGGCGGCCACCAAGTTCGTGGCGAAGCTGGCCTCCACCCGATGCAAGCCGGACGGACTGCTCGTGGTGCCGGTCGACGGCGTCGTGCCGTTCTTGCACGCGCTTCCGGTCGCCGCGCTGTGGGGAGTGGGGGAGCGCACCGAAGAGCACCTCACCCGGCTGGGGCTGCGCACCGTCGCCGACATCGCGCAGACTCCGCCGCAGGTGTTGCGGCGCGAGTTCGGCTCGGCGCTCGGCGCACACCTGCACGACCTTTCCCGGGGACGTGATCCGCGGCCAGTGGTGGCCACATCACCCGACAAGAGCATCGGCGCGGAAGAGACCTTCGAGCACGACATCGACGACGCGGCGGCCATCAGGCGTGAGCTGCTGCGCCTGTCCGAACGGGTCGGTGCGCGGTTGCGCGCCGGCGGGCACGTCGGCAGGACCGTCAGCGTCAAGCTGCGCATGGCCAACTTCACCACCATCACTCGTTCGCGCACTCTGCGTGAGCCCACCGACCTCGCACATGTGATCTACACCACAGCTTGCGGGCTGTACGAGGCCGCCGGACTCGACCGCATACGGCTGCGACTCGTCGGCGTCCGGGTAGAAAACCTCACCCCGGCGGACGAGGCCGCTCACCAGCTAGCGCTGGGCGAACCCGAGACCGGCTGGCATGAGGCCGAGCGTGCGATGGACCGCGTCGCCAGGCGATTCGGCCGGGGAGCGATCGGTCCGGCCGCGCTCGTCCGGCCGGACGAGACAAAGAATGTGAGTGACCAAAGTGAATGAGGGGACCGGAGTTAAAGATCACGCTGTGCGAGATGTCTCATGAGTTGTCCCCGCGTGGACGTTTCCTTTCGTCCGGTCGCCTCGGCTCGTATCCTGTGGGTACAAGAGTCAGTTCCCCGTCCGGCACCGGAGTTCCCGTTACGGGGCTGTCGTTGGGAGGCGCCGTGCCGCTCTCTGAGCACGAGCAGCGCATGCTCGACCAGATCGAGCGAGCGTTGTACACCGAGGATCCGAAGTTCGCCCACGCGGTCCGCTCGACCGATCCGCAAGTGCACTACCGGCGACGGATCGTCAAGGCCGTTCTCGGCTTCGTACTGGGCGTGTGTGCGCTGATGGCCGGCCTCGTCGTCAACGCCATGCCAATCACTGTGATCATCAGCGGCACCGGTTTCCTCGTCATGACCGCCTGCTGTGTCTGGGCGCTTTCGAGTTGGAAGAAGATGAACGGGCCTCCAGAGCAGGCCAGCGAGCCGGCGAAGGGCGGCGACTCCCCGCGGCCCAGCCGCGGCGGTTTCATGGAGCGTCTCGAAGAGCGCTGGCGCCGCCGCAACGAAGAGCGCTGACCGCCGCCCGACCGTTCGTCCCCGCCGTTCGGTCAACCGCCCCGGGCAGGCG
>CALAED010000019.1 GCA_937891035.1 uncultured Thermomonosporaceae bacterium
CCTCGACCTCGACCAGCACCTCGAGCGCAAGCCCGCGAACCTGTCCGGCGGCCAGCGTCAGCGCGTCGCCATGGGCCGGGCGATCGTGCGCGACCCGAAGGCCTTCCTCATGGACGAGCCGCTGTCGAACCTCGACGCCAAGCTGCGCGTGCAGATGCGCGCGGAGATCGCCCGCATCCAGCGCGACCTCGGGGTCACCACGATCTACGTCACGCACGACCAGACCGAGGCGATGACCCTCGGCGACCGGGTCGCGGTGATCAAAAAGGGCGAGCTGCAGCAGGTGGCGCCGCCGCAGGAGCTCTACGACCGGCCAGCGAACCTGTTCGTGGCCGGCTTCATCGGCTCGCCCGCGATGAACCTGCTGCAGGGCACGTTCACCGGCACCGCCGACGATCCACGGCTTGAGGTGGGCGGCCAGACGATGTCGGTGTCCGGCGAGGTGATCCAGCAGCGGCCGGCGCTGCGCGGTTACCTGGGCCGCACCGTCGTCGTGGGCATCCGTCCCGAGGACATGGAGGACGCCGAGCTGGTGGCGAGCAGGGACGGGGCCAAGCTCACCTCGTCCGCCGAGCTGGTCGAGGCCATGGGGTCGGACGTCCTCGTGCACTTTTCCGTCGAGGCGTCCCAGGTCGTCACCGAAGACACCAAAGAACTCGCCCGCGACGCGGGCACGGACGTGCTGGGCGGTCTGGACGCACCGCACACCGTTTTGGTCGGGCGGTTCAGCCCGCGCACCAACGTCAAGGTCGGCAACCCGGTGACGGTGCACGTCGACACGGGGCGGCTGCACTTTTTCGATCTGGAAACCGGCGCGGCCATCTGGGACGCGCAGAAGGGATAATGATGCGCAGCACATGGCGTCTGCCAAAGGTGACGGCCGCCGTGGTGGCGGGCCTGCTCCTAGCCGCCGGTTGCGGTGGCGGCGACGATGGCGACGGCTCCACCGCGGGCGGTCAAAGCGGCGGCCAGACTCTCAACGGCCAGACGGTCGAGGTCGCCGCCGTTTGGACGGGTCAAGAGCAGCAGAATTTCCAAAAGGTGCTGGACGCGTTCGCCAAGAAGACCGGCGCGAGCGTGAAGTACACCCCCACGGGCGACAACCAAAGCACCTTCCTCGGCTCGAAGGTCTCCGGCGGCTCCCCGCCCGACGTCGCGCTGCTGGCCCAGCAGGGCGTGCTGGTGCAGTTCGCCCAGAAGGGCTGGATCAAGCCACTTCCGGCCGAGGCCCAGCAGGCGCTGCAGCAGAACTACGCGAAGATCTGGCAGGACCTCGGCTCGGTCGACGGCAAACCTTACGGCGTCTACTTCAAGGTCGCCAACAAGTCGACGGTGTGGTACCGCACGCAGGCCTTCAGCGACGCCGGCATCGCCCAGCCGCCGACGACCTGGGCCGACTTCGTCAAGACCGTCGGCACCATCTCCGACTCGGGCACCACGCCGATCGCCATCGCGGGCGGCGACGGCTGGACCCTCACCGACTGGTTCGAGAACGTGTACGTCTCGCAGGCCGGCACCGAGAAATACGACCAGCTGTCCAAGCATGAGATCCCGTGGACCGACCCGTCGGTGAAGAACGCGCTCAGGACGCTGGCCGAGCTGTGGGGCAAGCCGAACTACATCGCCGGCGGGGCCAGCGGCGCCCTGCGGATGGACATGCCGACCTCGGTCACCCAGGCCTTCGGTGACCCGCCCAAGGCGGCCATGGTCTACGAGGGCGACTTCGTGCCGGGCGTCATCTCCGCGCAGACCAAGGCCAAGGTCGGCACCGACGCGAAGTTCTTCCCGTTCCCGGCCGTCGGCCAGCAGCCGCCGGTCGTCGGCGGTGGTGACGCCGCGACCATGATGAAGGACACCCCCGGCGCCAGGGCGCTGGTGGCCTACCTCGCCTCCACCGAGGCGGCCAAGGAGTGGGCGCAGCTTGGCGGGTTCACCTCGCCCAACAAGTCCCTCGACATCTCGGTCTACCCCGATGAGACCCAGCGGGGCATCGCCAAGTCGGTGATCGACGCCGGCGACGACTTCCGGTTCGACATGTCCGACCTGGCGCCCGCGGCGTTCGGCGGCACCAAGGGCGAAGGCGAATGGGCCGATCTGCAGGACTTCTTGAAGAACCCGTCGGACGTCGACGGCACGGCCGAGAAGCTGGAGGCCGACGCCGCCAAGGCCTTCAAGTGACCACGGCCGCCAAAGAGGACTACGACGTGACGACGTGACGACGAGACGATGAGTACAGAGAGTGTGGGAACCCGGCCGCCCGCGACCCCCGAGGCGGGGAGCGGGCGGCTGGGTCCGCCGCCGTGGTTGTCGGCCGGCTTCTTGTTGCCCGCGATCGTGCTGCTCGCCCTGCTGGTGCTCTACCCGATCCTCTACACGGTCTGGCGGAGCCTGTACGACGCGGGCGGTTCCCGGTTCGTCGGTCTGGACAACTACGTCTCGATGTTCACCGACTCGGTGACGTTCGGCTGGAGCGACAGCGCGGCCATCGGGCTCGTGCTGGTGATCACCGTGCTGACGGTGATCGCGCTGACGCTGGGGGTTATCACCGGCGCGGTCCAGCGTTCGACGGCGCTGCGGATCGGGCTCATCGGCCTGCCACTGGTCGACGTGGCCGCGTACTTCATCTTGGCCATGAACTCGCCGATGTTCACGGCGATCAAGAACAACGTCATCTGGGTGGTCTTCGCCCCGACATTGATCACCGCGCTAGGGCTGATCTTCGCGGTGGTGACCGAGCGCATCCGGTGGGCCTCGGCGTTCAAGCTCATCGTGTTCATGCCGATGGCGATCTCGATGCTGGCCGCCGGCGTGATCTTCACCTTGGTCTACGACCGGGCGCCGGAACGCGGCGTGCTCAACGCGGTGGTGGTGGGGGCACACGACACTTTCCAGCCGTCTACCGGCTACCCCGGCGCGCGCCCGCGGCCGAACGGGCCGCTGACCGCACAGGGCGAGGGTTTCATCACCAAGCAGGCCGTGCAGCCGGGCCGGCCCGCCCTGCTGCCGGTGGTGGCGGTCAACATCGAGACGCAACGGAAACTCGCGACGGTCAAGCCGGCGGCGGCCCGGCCGGGCGTGATCTCCGGCACTGTATGGGTGGACTTCGCGCCCGGTGGCGGCGGCGCGCAAAACCGGCCGGACCCGAACGAAAAGGCGCTGTCGGGGATCAAGGTGGAGGCGGTGTCCGGCGGGCGGGTGACCGGCACGGCCACCACGGGCAACGACGGCGGCTTCGTGTTTTCGTCCCTGCCCTCCGGCTCCTACCAACTGCGGCTGCCGGAGAGCAATTTCACCCCGCCGTTCAACGGCGTGGACTGGCTCGGCCCCGGCCTCGTCACGCCCGCGATCATCGGCGCGTACGTCTGGATGTGGGCCGGGTTCGCCATGGTGTTGATCGGCGCCGGGCTGGCCGCCATCCCGCGCGACGCCCTGGAGGCGGCGCGCGTGGACGGCGCCACCGAACTGCAGGTGTTCTGGCGGGTGACGATGCCGCTGCTGGCGCCGGTCATCGTGGTGGTCCTCGTCACGTTGGTCATCAACGTGTTGAAGATCTTCGACCTGGTGTACATCATCGCGCCGGGGGCGACCCAGCAAGACGCCAACGTGCTCGCCTTGCAGTTCTACCTCCAGTCCTTCGGCGGCGGTAACGACCAGGGTCTCGGCAGCGCGATCGCCGCCGTGTTGTTCCTGCTCGTGTTGCCGGCGATGGCGTTCAACATCCGGCGGTTCCGCCAGGAGCAGGGGTAGGGGGGAGCGAGGGTGAGTAACACAGCGACCAACGCGGTGACCGCGCCGCCGGGCGGGGGCCGCCTCGACGGCCGCAACGGCCTCGGCGGCGCGCCCCGGCGCGGCGTCGCGTCGCGGATCATCAACCGGGTCGGCGGCGGCGTCGTCCAGGCCGGCTTGGTCGTCATCGCGCTGTTTTGGCTGCTGCCGACGTTCGGGCTGTTCATCGCCTCGCTGCGCTCGGAGACCGACAACTCCGGCAGCGGCTGGTGGCAGATCTTCACCGCGCCGGCCCAGCTGACCTTCGGCAACTACAGCGAACTGCTCAAGAACGACACCATCACCTCGGCGTTCGTCAACACGGTGCTCATCACGGTGCCGGCGACGATCCTGGTCGTTGTGGTGGCGGCGCTCGCCGCCTACGCCTTCGCCTGGATCGAGTTCCCCGGCCGGGACTGGCTGTTCCTGGTCGTCATCGGATTGCTGGTCGTGCCGGTCCAGGTCGGGTTCATCCCGGTGGCCAGGATGTTCGGCGACGTGGGGCTGTTCGGCACGATCCCGGGCGTCGTGTTGTTCCACACGGCGTTCGGCCTGCCGTTCGCGATCTTCTTGCTGCGCAACTATTTCGCCGGGATCCCCCGAGACCTGCTCGAGGCGGCCAGGATGGACGGCGGCACCGAGTGGACGATCTTCATGCGAGTGATCATGCCGCTGGGCGGTCCGGCGATCGCGTCGCTGACGATCTTCCAGTTCCTGTGGGTATGGAACGATCTGCTGGTCGCGCTGATCTTCGCCAGCAGGGACTCGCAGCCGCTGACGGTGGCGATCCAGCAGCAGGTCAGGCAGTTCGGCTCGAATATCGGCGTCATCGCGCCGGGGGCCTTCCTGTCGCTGATCGTGCCGCTGATCGTGTTCTTCGCCTTCCAGCGGTACTTCGTCCAAGGCGTGATGGCCGGTTCGGTGAAGTAGGCCGGCCCTGGTAAGGCCTCGGGGCCGCACCGAACCCGGTCGCCCGCGCACGTTACCCACAGGTTGTGGATAACGCTGTGGGTGGGCTGTTGGCGAGTGTGGACGCCGATGGCCGACGCCGATGGTCGCTCCCCGCCGCGGGCCGGGCCGTCGGCCCGCGGCGGGGGAGGCGTCCTAGGCGCCGGCCGGCGCGACGGCGTGGGCGGCGGCGTGCCCGATGGCCACGCCGCTGTCGGGGTCGAAGAAGTGCAGGTTGTTGGTGTCGACGGCCAGCTCGATGTCCTGGCCGGGGCGGACGTGCGAGCGGGCGTTGACCCGGGCCGTCCACAGCGCCTTGTCCTCCACGAGCGGGATGGCGGCATCCTCCTCGCCTTCGGTGGCGTCCTGGGCGAGGTCGGTGGTGTCCTTGTGGACGACCGGCGGGGCGTCGATCGTGAAGATGACGTTGATCTCGCTGCCGAGCTCTTCGGTGACGCTGGTGTGCACCGGGATGCGCGCCCAGCGGGCGTTGGCGTGCGCGGCGTCCTCGAAGTCGGAGGGGCGGACGCCGACGATGACCTCGCGGCCGAAATAGCCGTCAAGGCCGGGCTTGCCGGCGAAGGTCTCCTCGGGCACCGGCAGCTTCTCACCGGCGAACGCGACGTGCGGGCCGCCGTCGCGAACCAGCTGGGCGGTGACGAAGTTCATCGCGGGTGAGCCGATGAACCCGGCGACGAACAGGTTCACCGGGTTGTCGAACAGGCGCTGTGGCGTGTCGACCTGCTGCAACCTGCCCTCACGCAGCACGCAGACCCGGTGGCCAAGCGTCATGGCCTCGATCTGGTCGTGGGTGACGTAGACGGTGGTGACGCCGAGCCGGTCGTGTAGCTGGTTGAGGCTGGCCCGCATCGACACCCGCAGCTTGGCGTCGAGGTTGGACAGCGGCTCGTCCATCAGGTACGCCTGCGGCTCGCGGACGATGGCGCGGCCCATGGCGACCCGCTGCCGCTGGCCGCCGGACAGCGCGGCCGGCTTGCGCTTGAGGTATTGGTCGAGGCCGAGCATCTTGGCCGCCTCGGCGACCCGCTTTTTGATCTCGGGCTTTGGCGTGCCGCGCAGCTGCAGGCCGAAGGCGAGGTTTTGCTCGACGGTCATGTGCGGGTAGAGCGCGTAGTTCTGGAAGACCATGGCGATGTCGCGGTCCTTGGGGGCCAGGTCGTTGACCACCCGGTCGCCGATGGAGACCGTGCCGGCGCTGATGTCCTCAAGGCCGGCGATCATGCGCAGCGCCGTCGACTTGCCGCATCCGGACGGCCCGACCAGGACCATGAACTCGCCGTCTTTGATCTCGAGGGTGAGCCCGTCCACGGCGCGCACCGCGCCGGGATAGACCTTGTCGACGTTGTCCAGCACGATCTGTGCCATCGGGGGCCTCCGCCTTGCTCGGCCGTCGCCGCCGACCGCGGCCGCCGGTGAATACGTTTCCAACAGACTCCATCAGGTGGTCCGATGCGCTGTCAAGACCTCGGTCCCCACGTGCCGCTCACCAGGTGCTGCACCGTGGAAGCGAGAAATCGCCGACGTCATGGCGCCTCCCGCGCGGCGCCCCCGACACCGCCCTTGGGGCTGGAAACGTTTCCATATAGAGTACGGGTCGAGGTCGCGTGAACGACTCCGCGTGCCCCGGACACGTCCGGCGAGGAGCACGCCCGGCAGGGAGGAGGTGGCGCCGGTGCCGAACCGCTCGATCACCATCAAGGACGTCGCGGCGGCGGCCGGGGTGGGCATCGCCACCGTCTCGCGGGTGCTGTCGGGGTCGGGCTCGGTCAGCCCCCGCACGCGCGAGCGGGTGCTGGCCGCCGCCCGCGAGCTCGACTACCGGCCCAGTGCGCTCGGGCGCAGCCTCAAGCTGCAGCGCACCGGCGGGATCGGTCTGCTGGTCCCCGACGTCACCGACCCGTTTTGCGCCGGCCTGGTGGCGGGGGTGCTGGAGTGCGCGGGGTCCCTCGGCGAGCACGTGATCATCGACGCTTCGCACGACGACCCCGCCCGGGAGGCGGAGATCGTGGACCGGCTCGTCGAGCAACGGGTTGACGGCATCATCGCGCTGCCGACCAGGGGGGACGCCGCGCACTGGACCGGGGCCCGCCGCGTCGGCCTGTCCGTCACGTTCGTCGATCACGCCACCTGCGGCTCCGACGCGGTGGGGACGCCCGCGGTGCTCGCCGACGACCGCGGCGGGGTCCGGTCCGCCGTGGAATACCTCGTGGGGCTCGGCCACCGCCGCATCGGTTTTTTGGGCGGCCCGGCCGCGACCCCGACCGGGCGGCTGCGCGCCGAGGCGTTCACCGAGACGCTGCGCGACCTCGCCGTCACGCCCGACAGCGGCCTGCTGGTACGGGCGCGCTCGAGTCGTGACAGCGCCTACGCGGCGGCGGCCAGTCTGTTCCAACGCCGCTCCGACCTCACCGCCGTCCTGGCGGGCAACCACCTGCTGGGAGAGGCGGCCGTCCTCGTGGCCAGGGAGTTCGATCTGCGGGTGCCGGCCGATGTGTCGATCGCGATGATCGGGGACATGGCGTGGGCCGAGCTGTGTGATCCGCCGCTGACCGCCGTGGCCCGGCCGGCCCGTGACATGGGTTATCGCGCCTGTGAGCTGCTGGTTCGCGCCTCCGACCGGACCATCGAGCGGACCCGCAGGGAGGGCGGGCGCCCCGTGGTGTTGCCGACCGAGCTCATCGTGCGCGGAAGCTGTGGCCCCCCGGCGCGCACACGTTAGGTTTTCCTTGTGGAAGAGCTCGATCGGCGAATAGTGGCGTTGCTGGCCGACGACGGCAGGATGAGCTTCACCGACCTCGCCAAGGCGACCGGGCTGTCGGTCTCCGCCGTCCATCAGCGGGTGCGCCGGCTGCAAAAGCGCGGGGTCGTCCGGGGGTTCACCGCACGCCTCGATCTCGACGAGATCGGGTTGCCGCTGACCGCGTTCATCTCGCTCAAGCCGATCGATCCCGCCGCGCCCGACGACG